>JAXIOB010000005.1:13037-18174 GCA_034190585.1 Asbonarchaeaceae archaeon (SeqCode) | reverse complement strand
ACTTCGTCGACTTCTACAACGACCGGTACGAGAAGATCAAGTCGCTGCTGCTCCGTCGCCGCGACATCCAGAACGCGGTATCCATCTCCCGGCTGGGCGACATGCAGGAGCGGGACGAGGTCTCTGTCGTCGGCATCGTCCAGGACAAGTACCGCACCAGCAGCGGCAAGTTCATCGTCTACCTGGAGGACCCGAGCGGGACCACCAAGGTACTGGTGGAGGGAGACGAGGGCGAACGCATCGTCCAGGACGAGGTCATCGGTGTCAACGGCGCACTCGGCGACGACATCGTGTTCGCTGACCGCGTCATCTGGCCTGACGTACCGCTGCCCGGCGACGTCCCGAGCACCTCGGAAGAGGTCTATGCGGCGTTCATCTCGGACATCCACTTCGGAAGCATAGAGACATTGAACGACCGGCTTGACAGTTTCGTCAACTGGCTGGACTCTGGTAACTCGTACGCGCAGAAGATCAGGTACCTGTTCGTGGTAGGTGACGCGGTCGAAGGAGTGGGGACCTACCCCGGCCAGGAGGCAGATCTCGAGGTCACGAACATCTACAAACAGTACGACCGGTTCGTCGACTTCATCCAAGGGATCCGTGACGATATCCAGATCATCGTCTGCCCGGGAAACCACGATATGGTCCGGCTGGCGGAGCCCCAGCCACCGCTGCCGCGGGAGGCGGTCCCCGAACTGTACGAGATGGAGAACGTCCACCTCGTGCCGAACCCGGCCTACGTGAACATTCACGGCCACGATAACGGGGGCGTGAACGTTCTCCTGTACCACGGATATTCGTTCGACGGCCACGTCGACACGTTGCCCCACCTCCGCGAGACCGCGTACGAGGAACCCGAGCACGCGATGATCGACTGGCTGAAACGGCGGCACCTCGCCCCGATCTACGGCAGCAACCTGGTCGTGCCCGACGAGGAGGACCCCCTCGTCATCGACCAGCTCCCGGACATCTTCGCCTCCGGCCACACCCACTCCTTCGGGTGCACGACGTACAAAGGGGTCAACGTCATCTGTGCGGGGACATTCCAGGCACAGACTGACTTCCAGGAGCGGATGGGTCACGAACCGGAGCCGGGCAAGGTGGCTGTGGTAAACCTCCGGACACGCGACAGTGCGGTGAAAGAGTTTTGAGCACCGATTACGTTTCCCGGATCGAAGAGGAGACGGAGGAGGCGTACGGCCTCGCCGACCGGGCGCGGGCGCAGGAGAAGGACCCGGAGCCGCGTGTCGACATCCCTGTCGCGGAAGACCTCGCCGCGAAGTCCGTCGGTCTGGTCACCGCCGACCAGTTCCCGGAGCTGGAGGAGACCGGGGTGGAAGACCGTATCCGTGAGCTGGAGGAAGAATACGGGAAGAACGACGAACGCGTCGCCCTTGTCATCGGCCGCGAGATCGCCGAGGAACAGTTTCACGGGTTCGGGTCGACCGAGCGCGCGGTCGACGCCGGTCTCCGCATCGGCCTGTCGTACATGACCGGCGGCATCGTCACCGCCCCGCTCGAGGGTATCGCCGACGTCGAGATCCGTACCAACGACGACGGCTCCGAGTACTTGGCGGTACATTACTCCGGGCCGATCCGGTCCGCCGGCGGCACCGCCTCCGCCATGTCAGTCCTGCTGGCGGACCACATCAGGAGCGCGGTCGGCCTCGACCGGTACAAACCCCGCGAGGACGAGATCGAACGGTACGCGACCGAGGTCGAGGACTATTTCAGCCGCGTCACCAAGAAACAGTACACCCCGGAGCGGGACGAGACCCGGATGATCGCGGAGAACGTCCCGGTCGAGGTGACAGGCACCCCGACCGAGCAAAAGGAAGTTTCGAACTACAAGGACCTTCCCCGGGTCGACACCAACCGTATCCGCGGCGGGATGTGCCTGGTCTATCTCGACGGCCTCCCGCTCAAGGCGTCAAAGCTGCAGCGCCGCATCGAGAGTTTCGGCGAGGAGTTCGGCCTCGACAACTGGGAGTGGATCGACGACTACCTGGAGCTGCAGCACGAGATCCATGCCTCGGACGAGGAGGGAGAGGAATCAGAGGGGTACGAGCCGTCCGACAAGTTCCTCGGGTCGCTGACTGCTGGACGCCCGGTGTTCTCCCATCCCGGCCGTGACGGCGGGTTCCGCCTCCGGTACGGCCGCAGCCGGTGTTCGGGGCTCGCCGCCCTTTCCTTCCACCCTGCAACCATGGCTATCACCGAGGACTTCCTCGCCGTCGGGACACAGATCAAGACCGAATACCCCGGCAAGGCAGCGATCGCCACGCCGTGTGACGCGGTCGAGCCACCAGTGGTCCGGCTGGACGACGGGACGGTCGTCCGTGTGGAATCGCGGGAGGAGGCGGAGGAGCTGGCGGACAGGCTTGACGAGATCCTGTTCATGGGCGACGTCCTGGTGCCGTACGGCGAGTTCCTGGAGAACGGGAAGGAGCTGCTGCCGTCACCGTACGTCGCGGAGTGGTGGGTGCAGGAGCTCGCATCGGCGATGACCGAGACCGGACAGGACGCGTTCGAGGAGTACACAGACCCGGACACCGTTCCGAACGTTCGGACCGCTTTCACGATCTCCGACCAGCTCGACATCCCGCTGCACCCGGCACATACATTCTACTGGGACAACCTGGATGAAGACAGGTTCACCGCCCTTCACGCGGCCCTGCAGGAGAGTGATGGTAATACACTGCCTGACGGTGACGGCGTGAAGGCGGCGCTGGAGCAGCTGTACGTGGAGCACGAGCCGGTGGAGGGCGGACTCGAGATCAGTGACGACGCTCGGACGGTGTTTGACCGGTTGCTCGCGCCCGCGGAGACGACGCCGGAGGACTTCGCCGGAGACATCATCGGAGGCATCAAGGCCGCGTCCGGGATCACCGTCCGGGAGCAGGCACCGATATTCCTCGGGAACCGGATGGGGCGGCCGGAGAAGGCGGAGCGCCGCACGTTGAAGGGGAAGCCGCAGCTCCTGTTCCCCTGTGGACGGGAGGAGGGCGGACGGATGCGCAACCTGACGTCGACCTACGAGCAGGGGCGCCTGGATGCGGAGGTGATCGCGAACCATTGCCGGGACTGCAACCGGACGGTACCGTTCTCCTACTGCCCCCACTGCGGCGGGGATACCCGCCCCCTCCACCGCTGCCCGAAATGTGAGACGCAGACCCAGGAGGAGTCGCACTGCGGTATGGCGACGGAGCGGGCGTGGGAGCGCGATATCGACGTCGCGGAGCTTATGGATGCGGCCCTTGCGAACCTGGACATGGACGAGCCACCGGAGCTGCTGAAATCGCCGCGCGGGGTCACCGGCCGCCACAAACACGTCGAACCCCTGGAGAAGGGGCTTCTCCGGCAGAAGCATGACCTGTACGTGAACAAGGACGGCACCATACGGTACGACGCTACAGACACCCCGCTCACCCATTTCCGTCCGTCCGAGATCAGTGTGTCGGTAGAGCGCCTCCGGGAACTCGGCTATGAAGAGGACGTGAACGGGGACGAACTGACGGACGAGGACCAGCTGCTGGAGCTCAAGTACCAGGATATCATCATCCCGGACCATGACGCAGAGATGCCTGCCGCGGAATACATGCACCGGACGGCGAATTTCGTTGACGACCTCCTTGAGCAGTTCTATAACCTCCCGCGGTATTACGAGGCGGACGGGAAGGAGGAGATGGTGGGCGAGCTGGTGGTCGGGCTGGCCCCGCACACGTCAGGCGGCATCGTGGGCCGTATTATCGGGTTCACGGACGCCAAATGCATCTATGCGCACCCGTTCTGGCATGCCGCAAAGCGGCGCAACTGCGACGGGGACGAGGACTCCATAATCCTGCTGATGGACGCGCTGCTGAACTTCTCCCGGCAGTTCCTTCCGGACCAGCGGGGGACACGGACGATGGACGCACCACTTATCCTGTCGACCGTGCTCCACCCGGACGAGGTCGACGACGAGTCCTGGAACGTGGATGTAGCGGAGCGATACCCGCAGGAGTTCTACGAGGCCACGCACCGGTTCACGGAACCAAGCGAGGTGGATATCCCGACAGCGGAGGGGTTGCTGGACGCGGAGTCGGGCTTCAACTATACGCACGCTACAGCGGATATCGGTGAGGCGCCGATGGAATCGAGCTACGTCTCGCTCGGAGAGATGGCAGAAAAGGTCCGGGAGCAGCTGTCGCTCGGGGAACGCGTCGCGGCGGTGGACGAGGACAGCGTGGCGGAGCTGTTGCTGGACAAGCACTTTCTCCCGGATATAAAGGGGAACCTGCGGTCGTTCTCCGAGCAGCAGTTCCGGTGTGTCGACTGCAACAAGAAATACCGGCGGACCCCGCTGAAAGGTCGTTGCGGCCGTTGCGGCGGAAGACTGCTGCTGACGATCTCCGAAGGGACTATACGGAAGTACCTGGTGCACAGCGAGGAGATCGCCGACAGTTTCACTATCTCACCGTACCTCCGGCAGCAGATCATGATCCTGAAGCGGAACATCGAGAGTCTGTTCGGGAAAGACGACAGGCAGAGCTCGCTCGGCCAGTTCGTTTCTGCGTGAACGTGAACGATTCCAGACAGGCGGCCTGTTGGAGCCGGGTGCAGAGGGTTCTTCACATGAACTTGGCTCCGCTGAATACGGTGTAATGTACACGATCAGGAAACCCCGCGTTGGACATGTTTTGTTTTATGTCCGTGGTAACGTTACCTGAAATGAAGGGGTGTCTCTGAGCGGGCTCCAGACGAAACAGAGGGGTCTCCACCTCCACATGAAATGAAGGGGTGTATGAACGTGAATGGGTGGCGTGAAGAGGTGGAAAATCACTGGCGGCCGCGGTGTCGAAATGCTTATAATGTCTGCTCCGTCAGCCGTGGACATGCCTGCAGAACCAACAGCAGCGGACGTGATGACTGACGGCGTCCTCGCGATAGGGAAGGACGCATCCGTCCAGGAAGCAGCAGAGAAGATGCGGGACGAGGACATCCGCAGCCTGGTCGTTGTCGAGGACGATGAGGCAATCGGCATCGTTGTTGGACGGGATGTCCTGTACGAGGTCGCCGCCGAGGGCCGCGACCCACAAAAGGTGACTGTCGGCGACGTGATGACCTCCAACCTTATCACGGCGTCGGAGACGGATAA
>JAXIOB010000005.1:2408-12937 GCA_034190585.1 Asbonarchaeaceae archaeon (SeqCode) | reverse complement strand
GGCGAGATGCTCTGCCCGGAATGCCAGGAAGAGAACCTGCTGTAGGGACAGATATTTTAATTCCGGGCGTTTATTCCCTGCCATGTACGTCGAAGAAGAGATCGGCCACCGCACCGCCACGGCCGAGGTTGCAGACTGGGAGGACGCCTACGCTGAGGTGAAGGACATTCTCGAACGGAGGTTCATGTTTGACAGGGTGGAGGAGGAGTCGTTCAAGCACCACAAGGACAAGGGAATCGTGGTCTCGAAGGTGAACTGCTACGATGAGCGGGACAGGAACACGGAGATCGAGATCACCGTCGTTCTCACTATCGACATCGATGAGGGGGCGAAGAGCGGTACTGTGACCCTCGACTCCAAGGGGGAGGTAGTGACACGGTACCCGGAGGAAAGCTCATGGCAGCGATCGCCGCTGTATTACGCGCTGCGGAGCATCTGGGACAAACTCCTGTACGGCTGGGTGCGTGGCCGGTACGAGGACGAGGCCCGTGAAACGCTGGTGGACGTGCACGCCGCTCTCAGGGGGGCGTTCCGGTCGCCGGAGGGGTAGACGGTGAGACGGACACAGCAGACCGACCAGAGCCGTTCGACGCCGGACTACATGATCGATAAGACAGAGAACATCATCCGCCGCGAGGACTTCATATACGGTGAGGGCCTGGATGAACTGATGGAGGTGTTCCGGGCGTTGCCAAAGATTCTCGACGATCTCGGGTTCCAGGAGGTCACAGAGTTCTATTCAGAGCACTGGGAGACGCTACCGTTCAAGACATACTTCCACGCGTACCGGTGGAAGGATCCGTACACGGCGATCCATTTCTACGTCAAGGTCAGGGTGAAGGAGCCACGGTCGGACAGGAAGACCGGGGAGGACGTCTACAAGGCGAAGCTCTCCCTCCGGGACAACATCATCCGGACCAAGTACCCCAAGTGGGGGAAGTTCGAGCAGACAAGCATGTTCAAACGGTCATGGTTCTACCAGTTTTTCTGGAAGCTCGTCCACAACGATTTCCTGTTCGGGAAGGAGCAGGAGCGGTACCGGGAGGAGGCGGAGGAGCTTGGGAACGAGCTGATGAGCCGTTTACGGGAGGTCGAGGGGAGTATGCCGGCTATCGGCCGGACAGAGCGGGAATGGTACCAGCCGGAGGATGAACGACGATGAACGAGGTGAACCGCCGATGAGCTTCACGGTTGAGCGGGAGGTCGCGGAGGCGATGGACTGGTATCAGGCCCACCGGATCGTTGAGGGCTACAGGAAGATGAAGAAACTGCTTCACGACGATATGAATATGGATAATACCTACGAGGTATACTACGAGCAGACAGTCAGCTCCGGCAATTTCCGGTCGGAGATAATATCTGTCCGCGACCTCGGGACCCGGGGCGGCATCAGGGATGTGGGAGCGAACGTCCAGCTTGCCTTCGATATCGCCATCTGGACGCGTACGACACCTACGGCGACGGATGAGGGTATGTTCGGGGTGCTTGAGGTCAATCCGATAGCGAAGCTCGTCGTGGAGATGCCTGGTGACGAGCACAAGTTCTCCCACCGGTTATACCGGCGTATCTGGTACGAGCTCCTGTTTCATGAACAGTTCGAATACTGGGTAGAATATGCGGAAGCAGAGCTCAACCGGTACATCAACGAGGTGAGGAACTTCTTCGGGCTCGAACCCACCCTTGCAAAGAGCGAACGACTCTCCTACCAGCCGCTCGTGAAAGGATATAGCTAGTTTTAAAGGTTGCCGTCACGGTCCTATATGCCCGCCCCGGTCAGCGGATGGGACACTCCGTAACAAGGTCGGTGGATGAACATGCCGTGTTACAGGCGGGCAAAATATTTTTTCCTGCTATCTAGCCGTATTACCCCGGGTTTGTGCCGGCAGATACACCGCTGATATCGTTCACGACAAGTTCAAGTTCTCCTTCATACAGTTTCACGCGCCCGTCGAACGTGTATTGCTGTCCCTCCTTGACAGGGAGGTCTCCATCGAAGTGTACTGCCTGGACGCTGTCCTGTTCTCCCTTGATACGGAAGAATTTGATGCCGTCGGACGATGACGCGTCTGTGACCGTGCCTGACACGCGTACGGTGGTGCCGATATCTCCTTCATCGATCTCATCTACACTGGTCTGTGGTGGTGTGGCGAGCACGGAGGAGATATACATCGTTGACAGCCCAAAAAGCACGAAAAGGAGGGATAGACGGCCTATGATGTCCAGACCTCTCACAGCTCGTATACCTCCATGTCGTGGTAGACCCGACCGCCCTCCGCCGCCGCGCTCCGTTTAAGTCTCACACGATCGACCGTAAACGTCCCGAATTCTCGTTGATTCCTCTCGATTTCCTCCTGTAACACCGTTTTTTCATCAGGGCCGATGCCTCTCACACGCGCTACCGTCACATGCGGGACGAAATCATGTTCATTTTCCCTGTTAAAATATTCACTGAAGTTCATATGAAGTTTGTCCAGTTTTTCACGAGGTTTTGCGCCTATCCAGATGGTTTCGATGTATTTCATGTGAGGAAACACACCGGCATTTTCAAGATTACACGTAAATTCACCTACACGCAAACCTTCACATGAATCTATGAACGATGAACGAAGGTCGGACTCATCTGATTTTTCCCGCTCTCCGATGTAAAAAACGGTAATATGGAGCTTTTCAGGCGGAACGGTTTTGGTGTCTCCCAGCGATTCTATATCTGATGTGAATTTCATTATGGACTGTTTCACATCTTCATCGGTGATGTCGATGGAGATGAAGTACCTCATCGTCCTTCATCAGCTCTCGGAACAGTTAAATAACTTGATGAATATTCGAAGTGTACGTGTAAGTGAACCAGATGACGGAGTCACAGATTGAAGAGTGGATGCAGCGATTCGACTGGAAACGGAATCCCTTCAATTTCCGTATCTATCCGGAACTGATGATAGGGTATGAGGAGGAAGCCGAACGGGTTCGAAGCAGTCTGGAATCTGATAGCAAGTTCACCCTGTTGCTGGGTGAAACGGGTGCGGGAAAGACGAACATGCTCCGCAGTATCGAGGAGGAATACGGAAGCGGGAATTCCCTATTTTACATGGCAAAACCGCCTGTTACAGAGGAAAGCCTGCTGGCGTATATGCGTGACGAGATCCTGGAACCCGGCGTTATCAAGCGGTTGCTGAATTCATATTCGCTGTATAACATCGATGAGTCGCTGAACCAGCAGTTTTCTGATGACCTGATCCTGCTGGTTGATGAAGGCCATGAGGCATCGACAGAGGTTCTGGAGTGGTTGCGTACCGCGATCGACCATATCGATAGTCTGTCCGTGGTCGCGGCAGGCCTGCCGGCCTTCGAGGAGAAGCTCCAGGAGGAGGTCGACACACTGTATAACCGGGCGACAGAAGTTGTCCGGCTGAAGTCTCTGGACAAAGATCATTCGATCGAGCTCGTGAGAAAGCGTATCGAACAGGTCGGAGGATCCTCGATAGAACCGTTCACCCAGGCGGCCCTTCTCAAGATATATGAGGAGACGGAGGGGTTCCCCCGTGAAGTGCTGCGTGTATGCAACGACTGTGTCGTCACGGCTGCCGAAGAAGACAAGTCGATCATCGATGAAGATGATGTGAAGGCGGTCCTCGATGAGAGTTCAGCTGAAATGAACAGTAACGATGGTGCTGCGGATGAAGACGAAGAGGCAGATGAGAGCCATGAAGAACAGGATAATACGCCGCTGACACCGAAGCAGAAGTCTGTGTATGAAGCTGTTCAGGCCGTGGGGGAAGCCACGTCCGGGGAGGTGGTGGACGAACTCGGAAGTGAAGATTACAAGAGCAGATCCCATGCGATCCGGTCGATCAACAACATCCTCCGCCGGCTCGTGGAGCAGGGTGTGGTAGAGCGGGAGCGACGGGGCAGGAACTACCTCTACCGCCCGGCAGAGTAACTTATATAATAATCCGCCGTGCAACGTGCGGTGTGGTTCACATGACAGGGAACATCCGCGGCAACGATCTGGTCGGCAAGACGATCGTCAGCGAGGAGAAGGGCAGGACGTTCGGCGAGGTTGACGATGTCAGCTTCGTTTCGGAGACCGGCGAACTGATGAATCTTCTCATCACTGACGCCACCGATAATCTCCGAGAGATGAACGTCGAGGAGAACGCCCAGGGAAGGCACATGGTGCCGTTCAGCGCTGTCAAGTCGGTCGGCGACTTCGTCATTGTCAGCCAGGACGACATCGTCTAGGCATCGACGATGCCGGCGTCGGTGATGGTAAACACGGCCTCTCCCTCTGGCAGGTACGGCGAATCGACCAGTCTCGCGACGCGCTTGTCCTTCTTGCTCTTCCGGAGATAGATACGGAACGTCGAGTTGTGGCCGGCGATATGGCCGCCGATGGCCTTCGTCGGGTCGCCGAACATCTGGTCCGGGTTGGACATGACCTGGTTGGTGACGACAACGGCGGCGTTGTACGCATTGGACAGCTTCTTCAGGTGCTTCATATGCTTGTTCAGCTTCTGCTGCCGCTCCGCCAGCTGGCCCCGGCCGACGTAGTCGGACCGGAACTCCCCTGTCAGCGAGTCGACGATGATAAGCCCGATATCGTGCTCCTCCGCGAGCTCCTGCGCCTTCTCACCGAGCAGGATCTGGTGGTCGGAGTTGAACGCCCGCGCCACGAAGATGTTGTCCAGGGCCTCGTCGGGGTCCATGTCCTGAGCCGCCGCGATCTCCTGGATCCGCTCCGGCATGAATGTGTCCTCGGTGTCGATGAATAACGCCTTCTTCCCGTCCTCGCCGCGCTGGACGTTGACCGCGAGCTGGAGCGCGACCTGGGTCTTGCCGCTCCCGTATTCACCGTAGACCTCTGTGATACTCTGCGACTCCACGCCGCCACCCATCAGCTCGTCGAACTCATCGCTCCCTGTACTGATCCGTAGCACTTCCTCACGCTCTTCCAGTTTCTCCTTGCCTGTCGAATACCCGTGGTCGAGTTCTTCGTGTGCTGCACTGATCGCTGACTGCGCGGTCTTCTCCCCGATATCCGCCGCCTCCTGCAGTTCTGCGGCGCTGGACGCGCCGATAGATTCCAGGCTGGCGTAGCCTGCATCCTCCAGTTTTTCTGCCGTCTTATCCCCGACGCCCGGTAACGCTGTTAGATCGTCGCCCATGTCAGTTCACCGTTGCCAGTTTCTCCTCCAGCAGGTCCTCGTCCTGTTTGAACGCGACCTCGTTGCCGATGAGTTCGGTCCGGTTGAAGAAGTCGTTGTACCGCGACCGGCCGCGGATCGTCACTTCCTCTCCCTTGACTGCGGTCGCCCGTTCCTTGACTGTGTCGACGTCGCCGTCGACATCCTCCGCCTGCAGCAGTTCTTCGGCCCGGTCCCGGAAGAACACTGTCCGGAGGTTGCCGTACCCGTCGTCGATGATCGCGGACAGGATGAGATTGTCCTCGGGCGCCACCTCCCCGTGCTCCCCACACTCGTAGCCGTCACCACTCTCCTCGACCTTCTTCTGGCACTCCGGGCAGGCCTTGTAGAACGGGTCGTCTGTATACAGTTCCACGAGCGTCCCCTGGATTTCATAGTTCACGTTCTCGTTCATCACCTCGGTGGTCCGCGCGCGGCGGTGGCCGCCACCTCCGGACGACGGAGCGTCTGCGACGTCTCCGATATCCTCGTCCAGCATCGCGATCTGTGTGTCGTCGCCGACACGGATTTCCACGTTTCCCCTGTTGTCTTCCCTGGAGTAGGCGCCCTGGATGTGGATGCTGTCCTCCTCGTCCAGCTTGTCGCCGATTTCGACCTGGTCGTCCCACAGCGTCAGCCGGACCGTTCCTGTTGCATCACCAAGAACAACGTTCCGGACCCTCCCTTCTTCGTCGCCGTCCCGGTCGAACGTGTTGACGTCGGATATATCCACTACCTTGCACTTCAGGTCGACGCGGTTCATGCCAGGAACGACATTATCGACCGTGAGTTCCTTGTCGCCGGCCTCGGCGAGCTCGATCCCCTCCTCCCGTGCGACCAGGTGCGCCGCGCCCTCCTCCGAGACAAGGCCCGACAGTTCGTCGACTTTGGCAGCGATCCGATCCTGTATAGCGTCTTCGTCCTCGCCGGTCTCCTCAGAAATCGTCTCCACGAGCTCGTCGACCATCGGTTGCCAATAGTGTGGAAAGCTTTTTACCGTTATGCTACTTTTCCGCTTCGACGATATCTTGCTTCGTTATAGCGTCTCGGCCGTCTTCTCGAGCAAGCCCTATCGCCTCTTCTGTGATGTACCCGATATAGTTTTCAAGGACTTCTGCAAGCTCCTCGGCTGCTGCGGTCGATGCGGAAGCACCCTCCTCCTTGAGCAGCGCCTGGATCTGGTCGGGTGAGAGTTCCATACCGTAGCCGGCGGCCCGAGATATAAATATGGTGGGCTGCGGGCTGCGGCTCTGCCGCCGTCCACAAAAACTATTTAATGGGCTCCCGCGAACTAGCCGGTGTGGGGAAGGCGACATGACGGATCTGGAAGAGATGTTTCTACACCGGAAGCCGGCCCGGATCCTGGTCGGGATTACCCGGGGTGAGGACAGGAAATATGCCTCTGTCCTCTCGAAGGAGGCCGACTGTACCTATTCTCACACGGTGAAGATACTGGACCAGTTCGAAGAGCGCGGGCTGATCGAGTTCACGAAGGAGGGCCGCAAGAAACTCATCGAGCTGACGGACCGCGGCGAGGAGATCGCGTCCCGGATGGACAGCCTGATGCGCACAATTGACGACATATAGAACTTGTTTTTCTATAAATTTTTTGGAAAAGTTGTTTTGGAGTCAAATAGTGTTCCGGCCGAGTGAGTGTTCGGATATAACGAACACTCATGGTGGCTGTGTGCGGCAGGGCGGGCGCGCCGACCCTCGTTGCTTCGGGCCGTGTCGATCGGCCGCGTGCCCTGGGTATGGGGACGGGATTTGGCAAGAAAAACGGGTTTTGTCAAGATAGCGGGAAAATCTCGGTATCCGGCCCGGAACCGCGGTTATGCATATGTCGCTGGCGCTTCATCCCCCCCAACTCGTCCCTGTATAAAAATGTAAACGATGTGGTCAACAGAACGAGCGAGTCGCTCACGGGATCGCTAGGGCTGTTGACGAACGAGTCAACTGTTGACGGCGTTGTTTGATTTAAATACTGCCCTGTGGGTGTGTCCTCGTAGCGAACACTCGCTGTCTCGGGCGGCCGCGACCAGAAAAGATATGTAAAAAAGATGTTTTCTTGTGGTTGTTCTCTAGAACATGTTCTGGGCTGTCGCTGTTCGTCTGAGAAGAACACTCGTTCGGGAACAGATAGAAATACTCCAGAAGGTTTTTCATATAAATCGTTTCAAAGAACATATGTGATAGAAGGTGTTTTTTAGTATGTGTGTCTGGCGCTGTCCTGCGCCCACTCGACCGACGGGTGCCGCACCCAGGGTCCGTACCGGATATGGAACGCGTCCCCCAGGTAGTCCGGATGGGCGTCGTGGTCCCTGACTGTCCATCCGGTGCTGCTGTCCTTCTCGAGAACGAGATAGCTGCAGTCGGTCTGCTCGGCGAGGAGCGCGTAGCCGTCGTCGTCGGTGACCCGGGCCATATCGTGGAGCAGGTCGTCAACCATTCTGTCCACGTATACTTCCCTGGCGACGTCATACCGGCCGTCGGGCACGTGTCCGGCAGCGGCGAGCCGATCTGCGGCGACGGTGCCGATGTTCCGGGCGAGGTACGTGACCGAGTTGAACGCCGCGACGCCGTCCGCAACGCTGTCCTGTACAGGGAGGAACGGGGCTACCCCGCCGAGGAACGATGGTTCCGGGCCCGGGCCGTGCCGGTTCGTGGCGGTGCCACCCGCGAACACTGCCGGAAGGTCGATGCCGAGGACGTCGGCACCGGTGATGTTGCACATGCCGATGCTCGTGTATCCCTCTGCTGGACCGATTTCGACCACGAGATTGTCCGGGTCGATGTATTCTGCCACGACATCGTCGATGTTCATCGCTGTGAGCCGGTCTGAAAGCGTCCCGTTGACGTTTCCCCATTCCGGGAAGCTGTCCTCCCGCAGCCACTGTATCCATTTTTCCGGCGGGATCTCGGGGAACTCGTCCGCGTACGCCGATTGCCCTCGCTGCGACGCCATGCCGCCCCCAGCACCATGTAATTTTTTTATTACTTTTTTGAAACAACTAAAACCGACAGAAGGATTTTAACATTGACTGCCAAGCCCCCCGTATGACACTGAAGGAGTCGGCCGAAAAGCTCGCGGCCGGGGACACTGCACCGGACTTCTCGCTGCCCGGTGTTGACGGAGAGACGTACTTGCTCGACGACTTTTCGGATTACAGCGCGTTGCTGCTCGTGTTCACGTGCAACCATTGCCCGTACGCACAGGCAAAGATCCCTGTTATGAACAATCTTGCGGAGGAGTACGACGACGTGGCGGTCGTCGGGGTCAACCCGAACGAGACCGCCGACCACGAGGAGGACTCGTTCGAACACATGCAGGAGCTGGTGGAGCAGGGAGAGATCCGGTACGACGCGTACCTGCGCGACAAGTCGCAGCAAGTAGCGAAAGAATATGGAGCGGTCTGTACGCCGGACCCGTTCCTGTTCGGTAATGAGGGCGGCACATTCGTACTGGAATATCACGGCCGGTTCGACGACGCGCTGAACCCGGACGACGAGCCGTCGAAGGAGCCGGGCTTCGAGATGCGGCAGGCCATCGAATCAGTCCTGGCCGGCGAGCCGGTAGAACAGGAGTTCCAACCGTCGCAGGGCTGCTCGATCAAGTGGAGGGACGGGAACGAGCCGGACTACTGGTGACGTCTGTTGACTGAGGAGTAAATAGTTTAAACTGGTTCTTCACAGTCCTGTCGTATGGATGTAGACTACGATGAGTGCTCGACACGGATGAATGCTGACGTGATGCTGCAGCAGATATTTCCCACACAGGACGCGTACCGGGAGATAACGCGCGACATCCTGTCGATGTTCCAGGAAGAGGCAGAACAGATCGAGGGCCGGCACGAGCTGGAAGTTTCGCAGGCAGTCAGCCGGCTGGAAGACCAGGGCCACAACCGTCATACAGTGTACAAGGTGTTGCGGGAGCACCTGGTGCCGATGGGGATCGTGCAGTGGAGGAAGTTCGAGGGATCGATCCAGCTATCGACCAAGTTCGGGAACGCCCTCCGGAATTTCTCTGTATCGTGGAAGAACTTTGTCGACGACATCGAATCGGGAGAGTCGCCAGTAAGCGACAGCTCCTGATGCCGGTGGCGTTATACTGCTATCTCCCTGACTTCCGTCTCAGGGTGTACGCGTATTACCTGGAGACCGGTTTCATCGGCGCCTTCAGCCGCCATCTCCGTCTCCACCACGTGACAGTCCGAGCACATGTGTCTCACCTCGTGTGTGTAGTCCACGGGTTTCCTGTCGGGGCAGGCATCTTACTGCCTACCCCACCGTGTCACCTCCCGCCTGAGTGAGACCTCGGCCCTGTGGGGTCCACCACGCCGGTATCATCCCCCACTATTCGTGGTAAGAAACGATAGTGTTGACCTTAGCCAGATCCCGGGTAAACCGCATCTGACCAAGGCCGGCTCGCATACTCCCTATACAGCACTGCGGGTATAAAAAGCCATGGTTACACTGGGAAGTGACAAATTTAGGATAGAGGCGAGAAATTAAACGTTTATGTGGCGGCCCGGATGTCTTCCTTCTTGATCGTTTTCCGCCCGGCGTGGGTGGCGTACTGTTTGGCGTCCTGGGCCAGCTCCTCTGCCTCATCCTCCAGCACGTCCCGCATCGCCTCGACCGCATCATCGGAGACGCGTTCCGCACCGGCGTTCTTGATCACGCGCTTGATGGGTGCGAGCGGAAGCTCAGGCATACAACGTGTTGCGGTGTTCTGGTTTAAGAACGTTTCAGTCCTCCCGCTCGGCAAGGACGCTGACACGCGTCTCCAGCTGCTTCACCCGTTCCGTGAGGTCCTCGCGTGCCTCCTGGTGCTCCGCTTCCACGTCCGCAACTTGATCGTCCAGTTCCTCCCTGGTGACGAGATTATCTGTCTCGGTCTCGAGCCGTTCGACCCGGTCCGCCAGCCGCTGCTGCCGGTCGTCGATCGCCTCGACCCGGTTCTTCAGGTCGGCGACCGCATCGATGTAGTCCCCGATATCCTCCAGGACCGCCTGTTCGCCCTCGATGTAGTCAAGCACCTCGTCCTCCACGGTCTCCTTCAGGTCGCGGTGCTCCCGCCGCAACCCGTTCAGGGCGAGCTGGATGTCGTCGACCGCTTCGGACAGGTCATCCCCTGAGTTCTGCGTTGACACCGTCATCGAGCTCCAGGCGCGCGTACTGCCCCTGCTGCACCGGTCCAGGGTTTACCACCGTCGTCCCGTCCACCTCGTCCACTGTCCGCGCCTCATGGATATGACCGCACAGCACGAGATCGAGATTTCCCTCCGCCATCAGCTCCCGCAGCGCCTCGCTCCCCACATGGTCGCCCTCGCTGGTCCGGTCCGCGCC
>JAXIOB010000005.1:0-2308 GCA_034190585.1 Asbonarchaeaceae archaeon (SeqCode) | reverse complement strand
TGCTCCGTGTTAAATATCTATCCCGCCGCACCTGATTAAAAGTCTCCAGTGCCCGTCTACCGGCATGGAGACGCTGACGGCGGCGGTCCTGGACGCGGACTACGTGGTGGACGACGGCGTAACTGTCCGGCTGTTCTGTGTGACAGCGGACGGCGACCCCGTCATCGCCGAGGACGACACGTTCCAGCCGTACTTCTACGCCGTGCCGGCGGGCGAGACGGGCGCGGCGCGGGACGCGGTTGCGACCGCGGAGTTCGACGTGGACGATGAGCCCGTCCAGGTGGAGGAGGTCGCCGTGACGCAGCTCACGGCCGGTCGGAGTGACGTTGACGTCCTGAAGGTGGTGGTGGCGGAGCCGCCGCAGGTTCCGAAGATACGGGAACAGGTGGCGGCGCTGGACGCTGTTGCCGAGACCCGAGAATTTGACATCCCGTTCTACAAGCGCTACCTTATCGACACCGATACAGCGCCGGCGGGATGGGTGGAGCTGGAGGGTGAGATGGACCGGGCCGGTGAGCTGGCCCGGCTGCAGCTCGGCAGTCCGCCGGCACCCGCAACAGAGCAGGTCTACGAGTTCTCCACGCTCGCGTTCGACCTGGAGGTATACGGGGACGAGGTCATCATGTGCAGCTTCTACGCGGACGGCTACGAGAACGTGCTGGTGCAGGACGTCGACAGCTTCGACACCGACCATGTGGAGACGGTCGACGGCGAGGCGGCGTTGCTGGATCGGATGATAGCTATCATCGACGACCGCGACCCGGACCTCCTGCTGGGCTACAACACAGACGAGTTCGACTTCGACGTGCTGCGCGACCGGGCGGAGGAGCACAACCTTGAACTCACCATGGGACGGACCGGGGAGCGGATGCGGTTCAAACGGAGAGGGCGGTTCTCCGGCGCGTACCTCGAGGGCCGCGCCCACCTCGACCTGTACGCGTTCGTCGAGAACGTGGTGTCGATGGGGATGCAGTCCGACCTGCTGACACTGGACGCGGTCGCCGAGGAGCTTATCGGGGAGAACAAGGATGAGCTGTCGTGGGAGGAGATGAAACAGATGTGGGAGGACCGCGAGGATCTCGACACGTTCGCCCGGTACGCGCTGCGGGACGCGGAGCTGGTGCACGAGCTCGGCGAGGCGCTGGTCCCGCAGATCCTGTCGCTGTCACGCCTCACAGGGCTGCCGCCGTTCGACGTGTGCCGCCACACCTATGGGCAGCTGGTGGAGAACTACCTGCTGCGGAAGGCTCACCAACGCGGTATCCTGGCGCCGAACCGGCCGACGCAGGACGAGCGCAGCCAGCGGTACCAGGAGGGCCGGTACGCCGGCGGGTTCGTGTACGAGCCGGAGGAAGGACTGCATGAGGACATCGCACTGTTCGACTTCCGCTCGCTCTACCCCACCATCATCGTCTCCCATAATATCTCGCCGGACACGCTGGACGTGCCGGACTGTGTCGACGAGCTGACGGTGGAGATCGGGGAAGAGGACAGGCAGTACGTGTTCTGCCAGGACACGCCGGGGTTCATCCCGTCGCTGCTGGAGGATCTTGTGGAGGAACGGTACGACCTGAAGGCCGACCTGGCCGGGATGGACCAGGGATCGCAGGAATACCGCGACCTGAACACACGCCAGAACGCGCTGAAAATCCTGTCGAACGCGTTCTACGGGTATATGGGGTACAACGGTGCACGGTGGTACTCCCGCGAATGCGCGGAGGCGACGACCGCGCTCGGCCGCCAGTATATCCAGGACACCATCGAGCAGGCCGGAGAGATGGGGTTCGAGGTCGTGTACGGCGACACCGATTCCGTCATGGTGAAGGGCGGTGACGTGGAGGAACGGCTGGATGCCTTCCAGGACGCGGTGAATACGGAGCTCCCTGAGTTCATGGAGCTGGAGTTCGAGGGGTTCTACCCGCGCGGCCTGTTCACCTTTACAGAGTCCGGGGAGGGCGCAAAGAAAAAGTACGCGCTCATCGACCGCGACGGCAACGTGAAGATCACCGGGTTCGAACAGGTGCGGCGCGACTGGTCGCAGGTGGCGAAAGAAGTGCAGGAGCAGGTCATCCGGCAGGTGCTGGAGGGCGACGTCGACGCAGCTGTGGCGACGGTGGAAGACACGATAGAACGGCTGCGCGGAGGCGACGTCCCGCTGGACAGGCTCCGTATCTACACCCAGATGACGAAGCGGCCGGAGAACTACGAGTCCAAGGCACCGCACATCCAGGCCGCGAAGAAGGCTATCAAGCGCGGCGACGAGATCGACCCCGGCGATACTATCGCCTACGTCATAACACGCGGCGGC
>JAXIOB010000003.1:0-19898 GCA_034190585.1 Asbonarchaeaceae archaeon (SeqCode) | reverse complement strand
ACACCTACCAGGAGGAGTACGAGAAGGAGATCGAGCAGGAACTCGGTATCGAGTTCGTTTGATTTCTGTGTCTCAGCGGATGCCGCGCTATTTATAAAACTTGTCTGGAACGTGGGGAATAGCTCGTACGAACTGCCTCGTGGCAGGAGAGCGCCTGTAACGGGTTCTTTCCTGGCTAGAGGCTACTGGCGGGCTGTAAAAGGGGCGATACCATGGATGTTAACCCGCTCAGACCGGTGAAGAAGAAGCTCGGTGAGTGGCGGCGCGTGCTGAAGATCACGCGGAAGCCGGACCGGGAAGAGTTTACGATGAGCGCGAAGGTCACCGGTGCAGGCATCCTGCTGCTCGGCGCTATCGGGTTCACCATCTACTTCGGGGCGACGATGCTCACCATCGTGCTCCGCGGAGGCAGCTAACATGACGATACTCACTGTACGGACGACGCGCGGACGGGAGAAGACCGCTATCAATTCGTTCGATGCGAAGATCGAGGGCGGCGACTTTGACATCCGCGCGGTGTTCTATCCAGAGGATCTGAAGGGCTACCTGTTCGTGGAGGGCCGGGCGCAGGATATCAAGGACGCGGTCAACGACATGCGGCACGTCCGCGGCGTCATCGACGAAGAAGTTGATATGGAGAAGATCGAGGAGTTCCTGTCCGAGGAGCCGAAGGATATCACCCTCGAGGTCGGCGACACCGTCGAGGTCACCGGCGGCCCGTTCGAGGGAGAAGAGGCGAAGATTGACCGTATCGACGATGCAAACCGTGAAGCAACCATCGAGCTGCTCGAGGCAGCGGTACCGATCCCTGTCACCATCAGCGTCGACCAGCTCAGGAAACGGAGTGACTGACGATGGGTGAAGAGACTGTCAACCTGCTGGTTGAAGGCGGGGAAGCGAGTGCGGGGCCGCCGCTCGGGCCGACGCTGGCACCGATAGAAGCCGTCGACATCAACGAGGTCGTCTCCGCTATCAACGAGGCGACCGGCGGGTTCGAGGGGATGGAGGTCCCCGTCGAGGTCGTGGTGGACGATGAGACCGGCGATTTCGATATCGACGTCGGAACTCCTCCTGCGGCCGCGTTGCTCAAGGAACGTGCAGAACTTGACGCCGGCAGCGGCGAGCCGGACACTATCAAGGTGGCGAACATGCCGCTGAAGGATGTTATCGAGGTTGCAGACCTCAAGCTGCCGGACCTCGTTGCACTGGACCTGCGCGGCGCGACAAAGGAAATCCTCGGCAGCGCGCAGTCGCTCGGCGTCCTCGTGGACGACAAGGAGCCGATCGAGGTGCAGCAGGATATCGATGACGGTGTATACGATGAGCTGTGGAGCGGTGAAAAGGACTGGCAGGAGCTGCCGGACGAGGCCGAAGGCGGCGATATCGACACAGAAGCAGCGCGGGCGAAGCTGGAAGAACGGGCCGCGGAACGCGAGGAGGAAGAGGAAGACGAGACCGGGGAAACAGAAGAAGGCGAAGAAGCGGAAGCCGGGGAGGAAGACGCCGGGGAAACAGAAGAAGGCGAAGAAGCCGAGGACGAAGAGGAGGTGGAACCTGAATGAGCTTTGAAGACGCCGTGACATCACTGCAGGAGGAGGCGGACGGCCGGAACTTTGTCCAGTCCGTCGATCTCGTGGTCAACCTCCGCGACCTCGACCTGGACGACCCCGACAACCGGTTCTCCACTGAGATCAACTTGCCGCACAGCCGGTCGGACGAGACGAAGATATGCGTCATCGGCGAGACCATCACCGCGGACGCAGATAATGCGGACCGGACTGTCAGTCCTGACGAGCTGGACGAGCTTATCGAGGACGAGGCGGCGGCCAAGGACCTGGCGGAGGAGTACGACTTCTTCATCGCAGAAGCGCCGCTGATGCCGAAGATCGGCCGGGAACTCGGATCGGTCCTCGGGCCGCGGAACAAGATGCCGGAGCCGGTGGAGCCCGGCGAGGACCCGTCAGACCGTATAGAGGAGCTGCGGAGCGCTGTCTCCCTCAGCCTCAAGGAGCACCCGTCCATCAAGTGCAAGGTCGGGGACGAGGCGATGGACGCGGATGCGCTGGCCGCGAACGCCAAGACCATCTACAACGCCGTCGTCGAGGGACTGCCGCGCGGCGACCACAACGTGAAAGACGTGCTCCTGAAATACACGATGAGCAGTCCTGTGGAGGTGGATGCGTGATGCAGCTGACCCGGCAGCAGAAGGAGGAGCTCGTGGACGACCTGGCGCAGCGGATGGAGGACTATCCTGTCGTCGGGATGCTGGACATGCAGGGGCTTCCAGCCCGGCAGCTGCAGGAGATCAAGAAGGAGCTGGTCGGCGAAGCGGATATCACGATGGCGCGGAAGACGCTTATCGAGCTGGCGCTGGAGAAGGCGGACCGCGACGGCATCGAACAGCTGGCCGACAGTGACGCGACACAGCCCGCTCTTATTTTCACGGACAAGAACCCGTTCTCCCTGTTCAAGCTTATCCAGGACAAGAAGAGCTCCGCAGCAGCGTCAGGCGGCGAGACAGCGCCGAGTGACATCGTGATCCAGGCCGGTATGACCGATATCGCGCCCGGTCCGATGCTGGGCCAGATCCAGGAGCTCGGGGCAGGGACTTCCGTCGAGGACGGCAGTATCAAGGTGGAGAACGACGCGGTCGCGGTCGAGGCAGGCGAGACGATAACGAGCGAGGTCGCCGAGGTACTGAACGCGCTGGGTATGGAGCCGCTGGAGGTCGGCCTCGACCTCAAACTGGTATATGAAGACGGGGATGTGTTCGGCCGGGACGTGCTGGAGATCGATACCGAGGCGTACCGGCAGGACGTGGAGGCCGCGGTGTCGCAGGCGTTCAACCTGGCTGTCAATGCTGGCTATCTTACCAGTGCGACGGCCCCGGCTGTCGTGTCCTCGGCGACGGCGGACGCCCGCAACCTCGCTATCAACGCCGGCATCCTGGCGGACGAGGTCGTGGAGGATATCGTACGGAAGGCCGCAGGCGAGGCCGCAGCGGTCGACATCGAGCTGGACCTCGACAGTGTGGACGTCGACCGGGACACGGCCCAGGAGGATGAAGACGAGAAAGAAGAGGGCGTCGAAGAAGGTGAAGAGGAAGCCGGTGAGGACGCGGAAGCAGACAAAGACGATGCAGACGGTGAAGAGCAGGCCGGCGACGGGGAACCGGACGAGGAAGAGACAGGGGATGAGGAACCTGATACGGAGGGAGAGGACCCAGATGCCGACGATGATACTGATGCTGAGGAAACAGATGATAACGATGACACGGAGGTGAACTAGCATGGAACTCGTCTACGCAGCACTTCTGCTTCACGAGGCCGGCGAAGACATCAACGAGGACAACCTGGAAGGCGTTCTCGACGGTGCCGGCATCGATGTCGACGCGTCCGAGGTGAAGGCCGCGGTCGCCGCGCTCGAGGACGTCGACCTCGACGAAGCGATGGAACAGCCGGCCGCCGCACCCGCACCGGCCGCAGCCCCGGCAGAGACCGGCGGAGAAGCCACCGAAGAGGCCGGCGACGAGGCAGAAGCAGAGGACGCTGCCGAGGAAGAGCAGGCCGACGAGGAAGCAGAAGAGGCCGCAGAGGAAGGCCTCGGACAGCTGTTCTGACCTGGAGGGACAGCGGACGCCACCGTAACGGCGTCCGCCTCCCTCCACCTCCTTTCATTCTCCCTCCCGTCCTATTCATACTTCCGCCGGTACAACGCCATGGAATTTTGCTGCACTGTTTTAACCGCTGCAGCGTAGGCGTCCCGCATGCCCCGCAACCCTGTGGCGGTCGTCCTCCTGACCCTGGTGACGCTCGGCGTATACGGGTTCTACTGGTTCTACCAGAGCAGCGCCGCGGTTATCCAGGCAGCAGGCAGCGACGCACACCCGGTTCTCTGGACCATCGGCCTGTTCATCCCTGTCCTCAATGCTGTCATCGTGTGGCGGTACCTGAACACGGTCAACGCAGTGACCGGCGGCCGCAGCCCTGTCCTCCTGTTCCTGCTGTGGCTGGTGTTCTTCCCGGCGATGCAGTACCTCGTGCAGCAGGACCTGAACACGGCCGCCGGCGACGCCCAGAACCCTGTTCCGCCGTGACCCCGGCGTCAGCGGCTGTAATTTTTAAGTCTCCCGTGCAGACGGCCTCACATGCCGTCTCTGGACGAACTGAAGCAGCGCATCCAGCAGGAGGCGAGCGATAATCCGGAGAGGTTCTTCGCTGTCGACGAGATACGGAAGGAAGGGTTCTTCCGCAGCGACTGCGAGAACTGCGGTATCACGTTCTGGTCGCAGGACCCGGACCGCACTGTCTGCGGCGAGCCGGACTGTACCGGGGGGTACACGTTCATCAACGACCCGCCGACCCCGGAGACATGGAGCGTGGTCGAGGCGTGGGACGAGTTCGCCTCGTTCATGCAGCAGCGCGGGTACGAGCCCATCGACCGGTACCCGCTGGCGGCGCGGTGGCGGAACGACACCGACGTGGTCCGCGCCTCCATCTACGACTTCCAGCCATACGTGGTCTCGGGCGAGGTGGACCCGCCGGCGAACCCGCTGGTGGTGCCGCAGTTCTGCTTCCGCAGCAACGACATCGACAACGTCGGCATCACAGGACGACACTACACCGGGTTCATCATGGTCGGGCAACACGCGTTCACCGCACCGGACGACTACGACCAGCCGAAATACTTCAGGGATATGCTGGCCTGGATAACAGAGGGGATGGGCATCCCGAAGGACGAGGTCGTGCTGCACGAGGACTCGTGGGGCGGCGGCGGGAACCTCGGCGCGTGCATGGAGTTCTTCGTCCGCGGGCTGGAGCTGTTCAACCAGGTGTACATGTTCTACGAGGTTGATGAGGATGCGGAACAGGGCTACCGTGAGCTGGATACGAAGGTGCTGGACATGGGGATGGGGCTGGAACGCATCGTCTGGATGACGCACGGGTCAGAGACGTCGTACGAGGCCAACATGGAGGACGTGGTCGAGCGGCTGTACGACAGGGCCGGTGTCGAGCCGTACCGGGAGATATGGGGCGCGTTCCTCCCGTACTCCGGCTATCTCAACCTTGACGAGGTCGACGACATCGACGAGACCTGGGAGGAGATTTCGGACGAGATCGGTGTCCAGGTGGACGAGCTGAAGGACGAGGTGTTACCGGCAGCGCATCTCTACGCGGTCGCCGACCACGCCCGCACACTGCTTGTCGCGCTGAACGACGGGCTGCTCCCGTCGAACCGGGGCGAGCAGCATTCGCTGCGGGTGATGGCGCGGCGGTGCTTCGAGTTCATCGACCGGCACGGCTGGGACCTGGAGCTGGCCGACGTCGTAAAATGGCATGCAGACGAGTTCGGCGAGCTCTACCCCGAGCTGCACGAGAACGTCGACGACGTACAGGATATCGTCCGGCACGAGCGGGAGAAATACGAGGCGATGAAACAGGAGGCCGAGCACATCATCGCGGACCTCGACGAGGATATCAGTGCGGAGCGGTTGGTCGAGATGTACGATTCGAACGGGATCACGCCGGAGATGCTGCAGCGGCACGGCATCGACGTGGACGTCCCGTCGGACTTCTACCAGCAGGTCGCCGACCGTCACAGCGAGGACGACGGAGACGGGAAAGCGGAAGAGCGGGTCGATATCCGTGACGTCCCGGAGACGCAGCGGCTGTACTACGAGGACGAGTACATGCACACGTTCGAGGCCGAGCTCCTGGCGGTGCAGGACGGGTGGGCGGTGCTGGACCGGACCGCGTTCTACCCGACGGGCGGCGGCCAGGAGCACGACACCGGTGCGATCGCGGGCGTTGACGTGGTGGACGTGGTCGAGCAGGACGGTGTCGTCCTCCACCGGCTCGACCCGGAGGACGGCGAGGAACTCCCGGAGACAGGAGAGAAAGTGGCCGGGGAGATCGACTGGGGCCGCCGCAAGCAGCTGATGCAGCACCACACCGCGACCCACGTCATCAACGGCGCCGCGCAGGAGGTGCTGGGCAACCATGTCTGGCAGGACGGAGCGCACAAGACCGAACAGAAGGCGCGGCTGGACGTCACCCACTACGAGAAACTGGACAGGGAGGCGCTGGACAGGATCCAGGAGGAGGCGAACCGGGTCGTCGACGAGGACCGCAGCGTGTCGAAACAGGTGATGCAGCGGACCGCTGCCGAGCAGGAGTACAGCTTCCGTATCTACCAGGGCGGCGCGGTCCCGGGCAACGAGATCCGTGTCGTGGATATCGAGGGCTGGGATGCTGAAGCATGCGGCGGCACCCACGTCGACAGCACCGGAGAGATCGGCCAGATCATCGTCACCGGGACGTCAAAGGTGCAGGACGGCACCATCCGGATCGAGTACGTTGCCGGCGACGCTGCCGAGGCGTACCAGGAGCAGCGGGAGCGTATCGAGGACCAGCTCTCTGAGCACATCGACACTGACATGCCGCTTATCGATATCGCGGACGTGTTCTCGGTCGAGGTCGAGCAGCTGCCGCGTGTGGTCGAACGGTTCGTCGAGGAATGGGAGGACCGGAAGGCCGAGATCGAGGAACTGGGTGCCGAGGTCGAGGACGCGCCGTCGTACGGGAAGCGGCCGCGCGACCCGGAGCAGCTGTTCGCCGAGTGGAAGCAGATGGAGAAGGATATCGAACACGTCCGGGAACGGATAGAGGAACGGCTGAAGGAGGAGATGGCGGGCCGCGAGGGCGAAATCCGGGAGGACATTGACACCGCGGATGTCGGGATGCTGATACGGATCGCCCGCCACCTCGTGGACGACGACCCGTCCAGGGCGGTGCTGCTTGTGGGAGAGAAGGCCGCTGTCGCGGCTGTCGGGGCGGACAGCGACCGCGACGCCCGTGACATGGTGGGAGATGTCGCTGCAGAGGTGCAGGGGGATGCGGCGTTCGCGAAAGGGTTCGACCTGGAGTAACGGTTTAAAGAGTGCAGGGCGAAGGAGGTGATACGATGATAGTCGGATTTTCCATCGGCAGCATCGATGCAGAGAAGATGGGGATGAAAGGCGGTGAAACCAACATCAACTATTCGTCCAATCTCACCGATGTCCAGGACGCAGAAGTATCGTCGATCGACGACGAAATCGCCCGTGTCTCGTTCGAATTCGGGCTCACCTACCAGCAGTCGGGGGACGACGTTGCAGAGATGTCGTTCACCGGCGACGTGCTGTGGCAGGGCGGCGACGGCCTGGTCGAGGCGTGGGAAGAGGACGAAACCATCGACGACGATGTTGCAGCCGCTGTCACGAACCACGTCTACCGGAAATGCCTGACGCGTGCTGTCGGAATGGCTGACGCGCTGGAGCTGCCGTCACCGGTTCCGATGCCCCGCGTCAACCCGAACCAGTAACGGGAAGATGGATATACGGCCGCTGCTGGTTACGGCGGTAGTCCTTACCGCGGTGCTCGGCACAGCACTTACGCTCTCCGCCGCAGACACTGCCACAGTCCACACCCCTTCGCACACACTCACCGTGGCGGTCGCTGACACGCCGGAGGAACGGCGGACAGGGCTGATGGACCGGGTATCCATACCTTACGATGGGATGCTGTTCGTGTTTCCGGAAGCAGCGCCGCGGACGTTCTGGATGAAAGATACACACATCCCGCTCGACATCGTGTTCATCGGGCAGGACGGCAAAGTCCTGAACGTCGCGGCCGCCGCCCCCGTCCAGGAAAAGCCCGATGCGGGACTGACACGGTACCGGAGCGACGGCCCGGCGAAATACGTGCTGGAGGTGCGGCAGGGAGACGCCCGCCAGCTCGGACTGGAACCTGGTGCGGAGGTCCGTGTCACCGGGCAGTGAAGGATTTAAGCAGCCAGGTGCAACACGTTCCCATGCGGAACATCGTCATCCTCGGCGCAGCCGGACGGGACTACCACGACTTCTTGACAGTGTTCAGGGACAACGAAAACTTTGATGTGAAGGCGTTCCTCCAGATCGAGGGCCAGAACGTCGCAGAGCTGGAGGAGTTCCCGGAGCGGGTGTTCCCTGCATCGCTCGCCGGCGAGCACTACGACGAGGGAATCCCGATACGGCCGGAGAACGATCTGGAGACTGTTGTCACGGAGGAGGATATCGACGAGGTGGTGCTGTCGTATTCTGACGTGTCGCACGAGGACGTGATGCACCAGGCCTCTCGCGCACTCGCCGCGGGCTGCAGCTTCCGGCTGGTGGGGCCGGACGAGATGATGCTGGAGACGGATACACCGGTCGTCGCGGTCGACGCGGTCAGGACCGGTGTCGGAAAGTCGCAGGCGTCGCAGAAGATCGCCGACCTGCTGGAGGAGCAGGGGAAGACCGTCGTCGTGGTGCGGGAGCCGATGCCGTACGGCGATCTCCAGGCGGGAGCGGTGCAGCGGTTCGAGGCGATGAGCGACCTGGACGATGCCGGGGTGACGATCGAGGAGCGGGAGGAGTACGAGCGGCATATCGAACGCGGACACGTCGTGTACGCCGGGGTCGACTATGCGGTGATCCTCGACGAGGTCGAACAGGAGGCGGACATCATCCTGTGGGAGGGTGGGAACAACGAGCTCCCGTTCTTCCGGCCGGACCTGCATCTCGTGCTGGCGGACCCGCTGCGGGCGGGCGACGAACTGGCGTACCATCCGGGGGAGACCAACCTGCGGACGGCGGACTACGTGATCGTGAACAAGGAGAATTCTGCGGAGCAGGCCGGTATCGACACGGTCCTCGAGAACGCCGCGGCGGTGAACCCGGACGCGGAGGTTATCCACGCAGATTCTGTCGTCGAGGTCGACGACCCGTCGATGATCGAAGGGAAACGCGCTCTCGTGGTGGAGGACGGTCCGACAGTGACCCACGGCGGAGCATCGTCCGGCGCCGGCCTGATCGCCGCCGAGAAATACGGCGCATCAGGCATCGTCGAGCCTGCGACGAGCGCGGCAGGGACGCTGGCGGACGTCCTTGACCGGTACGATCTGGACCGGGTGCTCCCTGCGATGGGATACAGCGAGGAACAGCTGCAGGAACTGGAGCAGTCGATCAACGACGCTGACTGCGACGTGGTCGTGGCCGGGACACCGATCGACCTGGCCGGGGTCGTGGACGTGGACGTGCCCGTCGTGAACGTGCACTACCGGATCGACAACGAGGAACCCGCGTTCAGCACGGTTCTGGACCGGCACAGAACCGTTCTCGGTCTCTGAGCGGTAGTTTTATTGGTGGCGCGGGCAATGAGAAGGGTATGGGCGTCGTCAACCAGGAGATCGAGGACGTGAAGCGGTTCGAAGAGATCGTCGGCATCCTTGCCAGCGAAGGGTTCGGGTACGTTCTCGACCGGTTGAACTTCCGGAAGCATATCCCGCTGCACAAGCGGGCAGGAGTGGGATCGTCGTCGATGCCGCCGCCGGAACGGGTGCGTCGCACGTTCGAGGAGCTGGGGCCGACGTTCATCAAGTTCGGGCAGATCCTTGCGCAGCGCCCGGACATCGTACCGCAGGAATATATTGAGGAGCTGGAGAAACTGGAGGACGCGGTCCCCCCGTTCGACACCGACACCGCCAGAAATATCGTGGAAGAAGAGCTCGGACCGGTAGACGACACGTTCCAGGACTTCGACGACGAGCCGCTCGCCGCAGCGTCCATCGCCCAGGTGCACCGGGCAACGCTGCAGAACGGCGACGAGGTGGTCGTCAAGATCCGGCGGCCGGGCATCAAGCAGCAGATCAAGAAGGATCTCGACATCCTCCTGTTCATGGCGAAAGAGGGAGAGAAACATGTCAGGAAGCTGAAGGCGATGCGGGCGCGGAACGCGGTGAAGGAGTTCGCGGAATGGACGCAGGACGAACTGAACCTGAAGAAGGAGGCGCGGAACGCACAGCTCCTGCAGCAGAACCTGGCGGACGAGGAACGTGTCACCGTGCCCGACGTCTACATGGACATGACCACGGAACGCGTCCTCGTCATGGAATACGTTGACGGCATCAAGAGCAACGATGTAGAGGCGATACAGGAGCTGGATATCGACGCCGAGGAGGTGGCGAGGACCGCGGTCCGGGCCGGCCTGAAGCAGGCCATCCGCGACGGGTTCTTCCACGCCGACCCGCACCCGTCCAACTTCCTGATCTCCGAGGACGGAAACCTTATCTACCTCGATTTCGGGATGATGGGGAAGCTCACAGCTACGACGCGGCGCAACCTCGGGCTGTTGCTGCTGCACGCCGCCAACGAGGAGGTGGAGGCGGCCGTCGACGTCGTGAAGCGGATGGCAACGGTAGAGGACGACCCAGACCTGGACGGGCTGAAGGAGGATATCGAGGAGAGCATACTGAAAATCAGGAACACCACGCTCGAAGAGCAGAGCATCACGACGGCGCTGTTCAACATCGCGGTCCAGGCGTCAGAACGCGGCGTCCACGTACCGTCCTCGACCGTCATCCTGGCCAAGAGTATGCTGACGATGGAGGGGATCGGGATGACCATCTACCCGGAGTTCCAGATCGGGAAAGAATTCGAGAAGACCACGGAAAAGCTTCTCTACCAGCTGAATTCTCCATCAAAACTGGCTCGCACGTTCCTCATCGACGCGGTGCAGAACCGGGACCTGTTCGCACGGATGCCGACACAGATCAACCGGTTGATCGGCGGGACCGGGGAACAACAGGAGAAACAGGAGATAACCGTAGAAACAGGGCCTGACAGGAAAACCGTCGTGGCCGGGGCGCTCATCCTCGGCTCGTTCGCCCTCCTCGTCAAGGCGCTGCCGCAGGACTACATGCTGCCGGTCAGTATCATCGGCCTGCTCGCCGCGGCGTGGACACTCTTCCGGTGACACCTACCGAGAGGTATACCGGTCAATCAATCTCTGTGGCGAGGAACTCCGGGGTTCCGACAGAGGTCAGGATGTGGTCAGGCTCCAGCAGGTCGTCAGGCTCGAGCGAGGTCACGACCTTGGACACCAGTCCGTGCAGCGACCCGGGAAGCCGGAGGAGGTTCTTCTCGCCGGCTGTCACCGCTGTATCGACCGGGAACTCCTTCGCCACCTTTCCGGCGAGTTCGCGGCGGTCCTCCCGGTCCATCCGGAACGCCTCGTCGTCCGCGACGTGGATGTGGAACCCGCGGCCCGAGTACACGAGCTGGAGGTCCGAAAAATGGTTTTCCAGGAACGCGTGCAGCTGCCGTGTCTCCCGTGCAGCGTCCGCGAAGCACTCGTTGCAGAACGTGTACGCGGCTGCGGTATCGTCCAGGTATTTCTTCCGACGGCGGCACTCCTCGCAGTCGACGTTCTCCGGGTCAAGGTCGAACACCAGTTCCCGTTCCGGGTTGGTCTCCACTCTGTCCTCTTTCTCGATCGTGGTCACATAATACAGGTCCTCCGGCGCGTATTCCACTATCTTCGTCGCCAGGTCCTCGACGCCGTCGTAGTCCGTGATCCGCACCAGCTTCCCCTTGTAGTCCCTGAACCGGGGACGGTACCGGGTGGTGTCGGAGCCGACGTCGATGACCGGGACGAACCGGTCCCACCGGTCCATCTTCGCCTGTATCTCCGCCCGGGGAAAGCTGCTTCGGTAGAATTCGCGGCGTTCCTCGACCGTTGCCGGACGTAACCCGTCGGGGAAGTCGAACTGCATAGAAACCGGTTTTAATCGGTACTTCTAAATGGATTATGGTATGGACCTGCGTCCCTCCATCGTCGAGGCGGAGTTTTCGGTCCGGGATATCAGCGAGGCGGCGGAACAGATGGATGACGTTGTCCGGTTCGATATCGGGCAGCCCGATTTCCGTACGCCTGAAGTGGTGACACAGGCGGTCGCGGAGCAGCTGCAGGAGGAGCACATCACCTACACCTCGCTGTGGGGGATGCCGGAGCTGCGGGAGGAGATAGCAGGGTACGAATCCCATAAACTGGATATCGGGGCAGAGAACGTGATGGTGACGACCGGTGGGATCGGCGCCCTCCACTGCATCATGACCGGGCTGCTCGGGAACGGGCAGCAGATCCTGATGAACGACCCGGCATGGATGCCGTACTCCCTTATCGCACGTGTGTCACCGGGAACGTTCGACCAGGTCGCCTTCTTCGACGGTGACGGCAACGTCCGGGAAAACGCGGTCCGGGACGCCATCGGCGAGGACACGGAACTCCTGCTGTTGAACACGCCGGAAAACCCGACCGGCCGCGTGTACACCGAGGAGCAGGTGGAGACGCTGGGCGGGATCGCCGCGGAGCACGACCTGTACATCGTGGCGGACGAGGTGTACGACCACCTGCTGTACGGCGACTCGGAGCATTTTTCGCCTGCAGAGGCCTTCCCGGAGCGGACTATCGTTGTGAACTCGCTGTCGAAGAACTTTGCGATGACCGGGTGGCGGCTGGGCTGGCTGGCCACGCAGAACGAGTCCCTGGTCCACGAGCTCGGCAAGGTGAACCGGGCCGCTACCGCCTGCCCCAACTATCCCGCCCAGAAAGCCGCACTGGTCGCGTTGGAGGAGGCGCAGGGGTACGTGGAGGAGATGCGGTCCACGTTCGCGGACCGGCGCGACCGGACCATGGCCCATATCGAGGAGCTGGGATGGGAGGCTGTGACACCGGACGGCGCCATCTACGCGTTCCCCGACGTCGACCGGGATTCGTGGGGCTTCGCCCACGACCTGCTGGAGGAGGAAGGCGTTGCCGTCATCCCTGGCGCTGCCGCGGGCGGGAACAGCGAGGAGAACGTCCGCATCTGCTTCGGCTCCGTCACCGCCGACAGGATCGACGACGGGTTCGAGCGGATCAAACAGTTCGTCCGGTAACCCCGCCCATAAAAGGATTCACGCCGCTGTACGTGGTAGCGATGGATGCTGAAGAGCGGAGACAGCTGGTCGAACGGCACATGGCCGAGGTCGTAACGGACGAGGAGCTGGAGGAACTGGTGCAGAAGGACGACCCGTCGGCGTACATCGGGTACGCGCCGACCGGGATGATGCATATCGGCCACTTCACCACGGTCCGGAAGATCGCGGACTTCGTCGAGGCAGGGTTCACATTCAAGTTCCTTATCGCCGACGTCCACGCAGAACTCGACGTCGAGAAATCGCCGCTCGACCTCGTCCCGGCCCGTGCAGAGTACTACGAAAAAGCCATCAGGGGGATGCTGGAGGCGAGCGGGATCGACCCGGACGCGGTCGATTTCGTGCACGGCAGCGACTACCAGCACGACGCCGAATACCAGAAAGGATACATGCGTATCATGGAGAATACAACGGTCAACCGGGCGAAGCGTGCTGTCAACGAGGTGGTGCGGCACAGCGAAAGTATGAAAGCGTCCGGCCTGCTGTACGCCGCGATGCAGATCATGGACTGCGCCGGGCTCGACATCGACGTCGCGTACGCCGGCACCGACCAGCGCCGGATATACATGCTCGGCCGGGAGTCACTTCCTGCGATCGGCGAGTCGAAGCCGACCTGTGTCTTCGCTCCGCTTCTCTCGGGATTGACCGGGGGGAAGATGAGTGCGTCAGAGGAAGCGTCGAAGATCAGCATCCACGACAGCCCGGACGTCGTGCGTGACAAGGTGGACGAGGCGTACGCGCCGGCAGGAGAGGTTGAGGATAACGGCGTGCTGGAGTACGTCCGGTACCTCGTGTTCCCTATCCTTGGCAGCCGGGGCGAGTCGTTCATGGTGGAGCGGCCGGACGAGTACGGCGGCACCGTCGAGTTCGACGACTACCAGGAGCTGGAGGATGCGTACGTCGCCGAGGACCTGCACCCGGCGGACCTGAAAGAGGCTGCCGCAGAGTACGTCGCAGACGTGCTGCAGCCTGTTCAGGAACGGTTCGAGGGCGAGGAAGAGCTTCTGCAGACCGCATACCCGGACGAGTACGGCGGCTAGCGTCCGACCAGGTCGGCACCGTCCAGGAACACCAGGTCGTTCTCGTCCGCGTACCGCTGCGCCTTCTCCCGTGGCAGCGCCTCGCCGGTGTCATCGTCCAGCATCTCGCAGACGACCGCCGCGGGCGTGACGTCGGCGCGCTGCAGCAGGTCGACCGCGAGCTCGGTATGGCCCCGCCGCTGCCGCAACCCGTCCCTGGCCGCGACGAGGAGTGGCACGTGACCCGGTGCACGGAATTCCTCGCGGAACGTGAAATCAGAGGAATCGACCGCCTCGGCCAGTTTCTGTATCGTGGTGGCGCGGTCGCGGTCGGTGATACCGGTCCGCGTCGAGACGTGGTTGACGCTGTACGAGAACGAGGACCGGTCGTCGTACGACGGTGCGTCACCCACGTCATCGAACACATCGTCCAGCAGCGGGAGATCGAACTGGTCTCCTGCCTGGTACGGCACCGCGACGCATACCAGGCCGCCGGCATCGTTCCGCAGCCGCCGTACCTCCTCCCATCCGACCGCTTCAGCAGGGTAGACGAGGTCGGTCTCGTCCTCCCTGTCCGCAGCATCGTGGACAAGCACCGGGTCGCCGCGCTGTACCGCTGTGATCGCGTCCTCCACCGACATACCTTGCCCAGCAGCGGTACACATAAAAATGCTTGGTTGCAACCGGTTTGCGTCCCAATGAAGGGTGGACGTTTTTCCCTGCGGTGACGGGCGAGCCCATCCACTGAGTTGCTGTTCTCTTAAAACTCCGCCACAGTGTACCGGTGTACAGGTGACATGCTATGCTTGACATCCAGCTGTTCCGCGACAATCCCGACAAAATCAGGGCGTCGGAGCGGCGGCGTGGCAAGGACCCGGAGCGCGTGGACCGTGTCGCCGAGCTGGACCGGGAGTGGCGGGAGACACGGCAGGAGTTGGACGAGCTCCGGCACGAGCGGAACGAGGTCAGCGACGAGATCGGGGAGCTGAAGCAGGCGGGAGAGGATGCCGGGGAGGAGATCCAGCGGATGCAGGAGGTCAAGGAGAAAATCGCAGAGCTGGAGGAGAAGGAGGCAGAACTGAAGGAGGAGCGCGACGAGGAGCGGTACAAGGTAGGGAATATCCTCCACGAGGCGGTCCCTGAGGGCGAGGACGAGGACGATGCCGCGGAGCTGCGGCAGTGGGGTGAGAAGCCCGGTATCGACAACCCGCTGCACCACGCCGACCTTGTGGAGGAGTTCGACCTGGTGGACACGGATACGGCCGGCGAGGTGTCAGGCTCGCGGTTCTACTACATGAAGGACGACCTTGTGAAGCTGCATCTCGCGGTGCAGCAGTTCGCGCTGGACCGGCTGGAGGAAAAAGGGTTCCAGCGGATGTACACACCGTTCATGCTGAACGCGGAACAGATGGAGGCGGCGGCGGAGCTGGACGACTTCGAGGAGACGCTGTACGGCATCGACGACGAGGACAAGTACCTGATCGCGACATCGGAGCAGACGCTGGCAGCGTACCACTACGACGAGATCCTCGACCCGGAACGCCTCCCGCACCGGTACGCCGGGATATCGGCATGCTTCCGGAAGGAGGCGGGCAGCCACGGGAAGGACACGAAGGGGATCTTCCGGATCCACCAGTTCGACAAGGTCGAGCAGTTCATCTTCGCGCACCCGGACGATTCGTGGGAGCGACACGAGGAGCTGATTGATGTCGCGGAGGAGATCATGCAGGACCTGGAGCTGCACTACCGCGTCGTTGACATCCCGGACGGCGACATGAACGACAACGCCGCCCGCAAATACGACATCGAGGCGTGGTATCCCGCGCAGCAGGAGTACCGGGAGCTGGTATCGTGCTCCAACAACACGGACTACCAGGCGCGGAAGCTGAAGGTGCGGATGCGCGGCAACGATGACAACCCGGTCGTCCACGTGTTGAACGCCACGGCGTGGCCGGGGCAGCGCGGGCTGACCGCGTTACTGGTCCAGCACCAGACAGGTGACGGCCGTGTGAAGATCCCGCCGGTGCTGCATGACTACATGGGCGGCCAGCAGTACATCGAGAAGCAGGACTGACACGTCAGTCTCCGCCGCGCACCCGCTGCATAACTGCTTTCACGGCTTTCTTCGTGCCGCAGAAGCAGGTGACGTAGTTAGCGATGAACCCGAGCGCGACGATGCCCAGCACGGCGGCAAGGGAGACGCTCCCAAGCCGGGTGTAGGCCGCAACGGCCAGGATCCCGACAACTACTCCGATCAACAGCCGGATGCGGCGCTCCCGCTCGCCGAGATTCTGTTCCATATTCGATAGTACGTCCGCCGCCAATAAAACGGTTGGCAAGGTTTATCTGTCGACGCAGCTAGACTGCACCATGGCCGTCGTCCGACACTTCCTGCTGCCGTTCGCCCGGCGGTTCGTCGCCGGCGAGACTCCTGAGACGGCGATCCAGCACGTCCGCGACCTCAATGAAAACGGGATCGTGGCGTATATCGATCTGCTGGGGGAGCACGTCTCCAAACACGGGACCGCGGCGGCCGCCCGGGACGAGTACATCGAGCTGCTGGACCGGATAGCGGCCGAGAATCTCGATGCCGGGCTCTCCGTCAAGCCCACCCACCTCGGGCTCGAGATCGACAGGGAGTTCTGCCGCGACAACATCGACCGGCTGCTGGCGCATGCAGCGGAGTACGGCCGGTATGTGTGGATCGACATGGAGTCGTCCGACCACACGCAGGAGACCGTCGACCTCTACCTCGACCTGCTTGAGGACCACAGCAACGTCGGCGTATGCATCCAGTCCTACCTGAAACGGTCACGGGAGGACGTGGAACAGATAATCGACGCGGGCGGCGACGTGCGGCTGGTAAAGGGTGCGTACGACGAGCCGGCAGAGGTGGCGTACCAGGACCGGGAAGCGGTGAACGAAAATTTCCGGGAGCTGCTGCAGCTGCTGTTCGATTCCGACACCTATTTCGCGGTCGCCACGCACGACGAGGACCTGGTGACGGAGGCGAAACAGCTCGCACAGGAGGCTGGCCGGGAACGAGACGAGTTCGCGTTCCAGTTCCTGATGGGCGTCCGCGACGACCTTGAACGGGAGCTGGCGGAAGAGGGGTACCGGGTCGGCGAGTACGTACCGTACGGGCCGGAGTGGCTGTCGTACTACTGGCGGCGGGTCAGGGAGCGAAAGGAGAACCTGTTCTTTGCACTCAGGGCGGTGGTTCCGGGGTAGGTGGAAATCCCTGCGCTGCTTTTAATGCTTCGCCTGCAACTCCGGACGCATGACCACGCTGATGGTCGCTGAGAAGCCGAACGTGGCCGAACGGCTGGCGGAGGCGCTCGGAACCTACGAGAAAGAGGAAAACAGAGGGGTGACGAACTACCGGCTGGACACTGACCGCGGAGAGGTCGTTATTGCGCCGTCCGTCGGCCATATTTTTTCGCTTGAGCAGTCGGACGGAGAATGGACGTATCCGGTGTTCGATATCGAGTGGGTGCCGAGCTTCGAGTCAGACGACGGCAACGACTATATGAAGAAGTACTACAACAACCTGCGGGACAAGGGTGAGGAGGCGGACCGGTTCATCAACGCCTGCGACTTCGACATCGAAGGCAGTGTTATCGGGGAGCGCGCCATCACCCTCGCCTGTAACGGGTCACGGGAGAAGACGCAGCGCATGAAGTTCTCCACATTGACCACCGGCGACCTGCAGGACGCGTTCGACGACCTGAACGCGTTCGACACCGGGCAGACGGACGCCGGGTTGACCCGGCACATCCTGGACTGGTACTACGGCATCAACATCTCGCGGGCGTTGATGTTGGCGGTCCGGTCGCAGGACCGGTTCCAGAAGCTGTCCACCGGCCGCGTCCAGGGTCCAACATTGAAGATCCTGGCTGACCGGGAGCGGGAGATCCAGGCGTTCGACCCGGACCCGTACTGGCAGGTGGTCATCCGGGTGCAGGGTATCGAGGCAACGCACGAGGAGGACCGGTTCTGGGAGGAGGACGGGGCGGACGATGTCGTCGCGACCGTGACTGACGCGGCAGCGGTTGTCGACGTCGTGGAGCGGAACCGGTACACGCACAAGCCGCCGGTCCCGTTCAACCTGACCGGGCTGCAGCGCGAGGCGCAGAGCCAGTTCAACATCTCGCCCGGCCGGACGCAGGAGCTGGCGCAGTCGCTGTACGAGGACTCGCTGATATCCTACCCGCGAACCGAAAGCCAGAAGCTGCCGCCGAAGATCGGGTACGAGCAGATTCTGTCCAAATTGAAGCAGCAGGATGACTACGAGGAGCAGGCCGAGACGGTTCTATCGATGGACGACCTGTACACGCAGCAGGGCGGGGGCGACGACCCCGCGCACCCGGCGATCCATCCTACCGGTGTCGCGCCGGGCGGGCTGGGCGGCGACGAGGCGAAGATATACGACCTCGTGGTGAAGCGGTTCTTCGCGGTGTTCGGCGAGGCCGCGGTCCGCGAGACGTTGAACCTGACGTTCGACGTGAACTCCGAGCTGTTCGAGGCACAGGGCAAGCGGACCATCGAGCGGAACTGGTTCGACCTGTACGAGCCGTACGTCAACGCGGAGACAATCGAGCTCCCGGACGTGGAGGAAGGGGAACAGTTCCCGGTAGAGGAGGTGGAGAAGCTGGACAAGGAGACCCAGCCGCCGAACCGGTACTCGCAGGCGGGCATCGTCTCCGAGCTCGAGGACAGGAACCTGGGGACGAAGGCGACCCGATCCCAGACCGTCGACCGGCTGTACGACCGGGGCTACATCGATGGAGCGCCGATCGAGGTGACGGATATCGGATTGGCGGTGATCGAGGCGCTGGAGGAGCACTGTCCGGACATCGTCTCGGAGGAGTTGACGCGCCAGTTCGAGGAGGAGATGCAGGCTATCCGGGACGCGGAGATGGACAGGGACGAGGTATTGCAGGATGCGCGGCACACGTTGACCGACATCCTGGAGACGTTCGAGGAGCAGGAGGACGCCATCGGTGCCGCGCTGGTGGACGCAATCGACAAGAAGCGGAAGAAGGACCGGGAGCTGGGGCCGTGCGACCAGTGCGACGACGGCACCCTGCAGATAATCACCAAGAACGGGAAGTTCGTCGGCTGCAGCAACTATCCGGACTGCGAGAACACGTACCCGCTGACCGACGGCAAGATCGAGTCCACAGGCGAGACGTGCGACACCTGCCACACCCCTATCATCAAGGTCATCCGGAAGGGGAAGCGGCCGTTCGAGATGTGTCTCGACCCGGACTGTCCGACCAAGGACGACTGGGACTGACCGCTGTTGGACAGCTATTTATTGAACGCGTGCATAGTACTGTGGCATACATGTGGTCTAGCAGTTCGAAGCCGGACCGTGCCGACCACGACGAGCCGAGCGTCGGCTACATCGCGTTCCTCGGCTTCGTCGGACTCCTCCTCGAGGTGATCGGTGTCTGGCTGGTGTTCTCCTGGGTTTCCACAACGCCACAGGCCCTGGGCGACCCGAAGCTGCTGGTCGGCGGGGTCCTAGCGGTCGTCGGGTTCTTGGTGTTGACGAGGTGGCTTGCCTCGGTCGTGAAAGCGCTCGTCCGCTGACACGATCTACAGTTCGGAAATCGTCGCCCTGATCTCGCTGGAGGAGACGATATCGCCGTGGTACTCATCGATCCTGACGAGTTCGACATCGTCAAGTCCGCGGCCGTCCAGCATCGTCCGCAGCTCGCCCTCGTCGAACGGCTGGTCGTAGCCGAGGGTGATAACGTCCGGATCGACCTGTTCCACGTTCTCGAACATGTCCGTCTCGGAGCCGAGCACCGCCTGGTCCACCATCTCCAGCGCCCGCACCATCTTGAGACGGTCGTTCTCACCCATGAGCAGCGGCTGGTTGTGGGCGGTGCTGTCCCGGGCAACGATCACGACCAGTTCGTCACCGAGTGTTGCCGACTCCCGCAGGTAGTAGATATGGCCGGGGTGGAGGACGTCGAACACGCCCTGTGCGAGGACGCGCATCGCTAGAACACCCGCATCCCGTCGCGATCCGGCTCCTCGGCCGTCAACGCATC
>JAXIOB010000042.1:0-21221 GCA_034190585.1 Asbonarchaeaceae archaeon (SeqCode) | reverse complement strand
TGAGGTCGTCCACCGGCGACAGCACCTCCAGGTCGGTGTCCTTCGAGTCCGCGGTGTCGACGATGGTACACTCCCGAGGACTCGCGCTGGCTTCGTCCTCGTTCGAACCACCATCCCTTTCGGGATGCCGGTGCCCCGCGTCTCCCTCCATGCCGACCAGGAATTTTGCGATCTCGTCGATCGGGGCCTGCGTTGCGGACAACCCGATGCGCGTCGGGTCCGTATCCGCGAACTGCTGCAGCCGTTCCAGGGAGAGGGAGAGGTGGGTGCCGCGCTTGCTGTCGGACAGCGAGTGGATCTCGTCGGTGATGATATACTCCACGTTCTTCAGCTTCTCCCGGAACTTCGGCGCGTTCAGTACGATACCGAGCGTCTCCGGTGTGGTGATAAGGATGTGCGGCGGCGTGTCCAGCATCTTGCTCTTCTCCGAGTCCGGCGTGTCCCCGCTCCTGACAGCGCTCCGCACCTCCGGCACGTCGTACCCCTGCTCCTCCGCCTCCTCCCTGATCTCCTCCAGCGGCACCTCCAGGTTGCGCTGGATGTCGTTCCCGAGCGCGCGGAGCGGGGAGACGTACAGGCAGTACACCTGGTCCTCCAGCTCGCCCTCGTCACCTTTCAGGAACAGCTCGTTCATGATGGACAGGAACGCGCTCAACGTCTTCCCGGAGCCGGTCGGCGCCGATATCAGCGAGTTCTCATGCTCGTGGATGAGCTGGAACGAATGCCGCTGCGGCGGTGTCAGCTCCTCGAACCGGTCGTTGAACCAGTCCTTCACGTACGGCTCGAAGTCGTCCGGCAGGGCGTCGTCCGCGTGCGCCTCGTCGACGAATGAGATGTCCGACATAGCGAAACGGCCGCGCCCGAGCTTTAAAAGGTGGCTGTCAGGGCTGTTGCCGCCGGTCTCGCCGTGTCTCCGGCTCTTCTGATCCGCTGCTGACAGCACGGTTCACCCGCCGCCCCAGCATCACGTAGACAGCAGCGACCACGCCGACCGGCAGCCGGAAGATGTACACCAGGGACGCGACCGTCAGGAACAGTACCGCGAGCACCGGGGGCTCTGGCGCGGTGACCGTGTCGACGATCGGTGCGACCCGTGAGGCCAGTACCTCTTCGCCGACGTCGGTCTGCTGCGCCAGTCGTTGCTGCACCTGTTTCTGCGCCTGCTGCCCGACCTGCGGCGGGATCTGCTCCTCCGCCTCGGTGAATGCTGCCCGCAGCACCTGCCGCTCCGCCGGTGAGAACCCGTCCGACCGGTTTACAGCGGTGAAGACGGTGCGTTCGGTCGCCGCGACAGTGGTGCGGGACGTGTTCACCGCTATCCCTGCTGCCATCCCGGTCATCATCGAGGTGGAGCCCCCGGAGACGTCGACGAAACCGGTTGCGGTGTCCACCGCCACCGCTGTCACGTTGCCCTGCACCGCGTTCTGGACCGCGGCCGAACCGCTGTAGGCCTGTACCGCGATGACACCGGTCACCAGCGCCAGCACGGTGATAAGCGCTGCGGACGCCTTGAACGACGTCCAGAACCGGTTGTCGCCGTGGAACAGGTTCCGGGCCTTGTACGACACCAGCGGCAGTCCCAGCACCAGTCCCACCGAGAACGCGGTGAACCGCGGTCCGGCCAGCGCAAACGGCAGCGTGATAACGGCGGCAAGGCTCTCCACACGGAACCGTTCGCCGGAGATGGCTGCGACGTACGCGGCCGGCAGCGGCAGCACCAGGAGCAGGATGACGAGATGGCTGACCGGGAGCGGTGGCTGTACCGCGACGACCGCGTCGATACTCGGCGAGATAAGGAACAGCGGGACGGTGGCGACAAGGGACAGGACCGCGATCACGGCGAGGTCGACGGGTTCCGCGGCCCCGCGCAGCCGCTGCAGATTCATAGAAAGGGATGGTAGCTGCCGGTATTAAAACCTGTCTTAGATGAACCCGAGGTCCGCCCGTGCCTCGTCACTTATCTTCTCCTGGCTCCACGGCGGCTCGAACGTCAGTTCGACCTCCACATCCTCCTCGTCGACGTCGTCCAGGTCGGAGACGTGTTTCGTCACTTCGCTGCGGAACACCTCGTGCAGCGGGCATCCCGGCGTCGTCAGCGTCATCAGTAGGTGGACGCCGCCGTCCTCCGCCTCGGGCGTGATCTCGTACACCAGCCCGAGGTCCACGATGTTGATCCCGAGCTCCGGGTCGATGACCTCCTTCAGCTGTTCCCGGATCTCGTCCTCTGTGGGCATACCGCTGCGTCCCGGTCCAAGATTTAAAACCTCGCTACCGGCCGACGAACCGTGCATATATCGACTTCGCGTCCTCACGGCTCTCCGCGTCCACAATCATCCGGCCGTCCCGGAACACCGTGAACTGTTCATTCCCTGTGAATCGGAGCAGGTGCCTGTTCCGCGTGACGCTGCCCAGCTCCTGCAGCTGGTTCTCGAGCGCGTCCAGGTCGACCCCGCCTGTCGACGGCTGTACCTGGTACTGGTGCTCGCCGCAGACTGTCGTCGCCTGTGCTCCGTTCTCGCCGTCGAGATACGGCCGCTCCCCCTCATTGCACACGCTGCAGCCGCTGCGCTCGATGCCGAGGTGCTGGAAGCGTCCGGTGCCGAGGTCGAACCGTGTAAGTCCGGGATCGTACTCCCCTGCGAGGATGCCGACGGCTGTGGTCACGCCGAGCGATGCAGCAGTTGCAGCGGCCGCCGGCGAGATCCCGGCGGTCTCGCACGTCTCCAGTAACGCGCCGTCGACCTCCCCGAACACACAGTTGAAACACACGCCTGGCGATCCAGGCGGCAGATCGGACCGGCTCCGCCGGTCTCCGGCATCGGCCGGAGCGCCCGGGACGACCGGCATCGCCTCGCCGCGCTCCCCGAGTGCGGACACGTGCACCCACGGCACGCCGTGGTCGAGGCAGTACTCGTTGAGCAGGTGCCGGGTCGTGATGTTGTCGGTCCCGTCCATGACGAGGTCCGCGCCGTCCAGCAGCCCGTGGACGGTCCGGTGATTCACGTCATCCACCGCCGCCTCCACCGCTATCCCGCTGTTGATAGCCCGGAGCCGTTCCTGTGCCGCGACCGCCTTCGGAAGCCGTTCCGCCACCTGCTCCTCCGTGTACAGTGCAGACGTGGCAAGGTTGGATTCCTCGAGGTAGTCCCGGTCCACGACCCGGATATCGGCGCCGAGCCGTGCGAGCTGTTCCAGCATCCGCGAGCCTGTGGCGCCGGCACCGACGACGGCCACGGTGGCGGCCTGTACCGGTGCCGTGTCCCTGTCGAGTGGCCGGAGCCGGGCGTAGCGCATGGGAACGGGGGCGGGGTCGAAACGTTTATGAATTTCCCACGGTGGCGTGTAGGTGTGACTTCTGATGGCTGAAGACCTTGACGCTGAACGGCTGGACGAGATAGCGGACAGCGCGGAAACCTGGGTTATCGACTTCTGGGCCGAATGGTGCGGCCCGTGCAAGCAGATGGCGCCCATCATCGACGACCTGTCGGAGGAGATGGACGACGTCAACTTCGGGAAGGTCGACGTCGAGGAGCACCAGGACCTCGCCACAGAACACGGCGTCCGCAGCATCCCCACCTTCGTCCTGATGCAGGACGGCGAGGAGGTCGACCGCGCGATGGGAGCGATGTCCAAGTCCGACTTCCAGGACTGGATCCAGGAATCCGCATGAACCGGTCGTTCTTCGCCCGCAGCCCTGAAACCGTTGCAGAGGAACTGCTCGGCCGCCACCTCGTGCACGACACCGGTGTCGAGCTGCGCGGCCGGATCGTGGAGACCGAGGCATACCGCGGACCGGACGACCCTGCGTCGCACGCCTCCTCGGGGAAGACACAGCGGAACGCACCGATGTTCGAGGAGGCCGGAACGGCCTACGTCTACATCTCCTACGGCATCCACCACATGCTGAACGTCGTGACCGGCTGGGACGGCGACCCGTCCGCCGTGCTCATCCGTGCCGTCGAACCCGTCGCCGGGGTGGAGGTGATGCGGGAGCACCGCGGCGTGGACGACGACAGGGGACTGTGCAGCGGGCCGGGAAAGCTGTGCCAGGCGTTCAACATCACGAAAGAGCACAACCGTGTGGACATGACAGAAGGGCATCTCCGGCTCGAGACAGGGGAACAGGTGTCCGCGGACGAGGTCGTGCAGGACACGCGGATCGGTGTGTCCGGCGGTGAGGACCTTGAGCTCCGGTTCTATGAGGCCGGGAATGGTTATATATCGCGGTGACGGTCGGCCAGCCGCTGCAACGCCTCCTTCTTCTCCTCCCGCCCCACTTCGGCCTGCCCCACCGCCTGCTTCAGGTGCCGGATACTCTCGTCGTACCGGTCCCTATCGACGGGGTACGGCGTCCCGTCCTTCCCGCCGTGCGCGTACGCGAACTTTGCCGGGTCCTCACGCGAGGTCTCCGCGTCATGCACCAGTTCTGCGATTAATGCGAGCGCACGCAGTGATTTCGGTCCGATCCCGTCCATATCCACCAGTTCCTCGTAGTCCGCCGGCTGCCACTCGTACGCCTCTCGTAGCTGTTTGACGCTGCGTTCGGTGAGGTCCGCCTCCCGCAGCCGGTGGTGCCGCGGCATGGTGAGGTCAGGCATCTGTCTACCGCCGCGGAACGAGTCGAGCGACGTCTGTCCGGTCACGTACGGTTTCAGGTGCCGTGGGTCGTCGTTCACCAGGTCAACGGAAACCTGCCGCGCCTCCTGTGACGGTGCGGCCGACAGGTCAAGGACGTTGTCCTCCTGCTCCATCGCCGCGATCCCGGTCTGCGGCTGCTCCACGAACCCGTCCACCTCGTCGCTCAGCCAGTGGTACCGCCGTGCCGCCTCTTCCCCCATCCCCTGCTGCACCACGGCCCACCGCCCGTCCTCGGTGACGACGAACGTGTGGTGATAGAGCGTGTACGTATCCTGCACACAGCCGTTGTCGACCGCCGCGCTCAACCGGCTGCTCCGTTGCAACCGTTCCGTCGCCGCCGACCGGAGGTTGTAGACGGCCTCCAGCTCCTCCAGTTCCTGCGGCGTCTTCCGCGACGTCCCACCCTTTCCCCCGAGCACTGCGACGCCGTGCTGCTCCGGGTCCAGCGCCTCCTTCAGTGCGCCCATCGTGGTCGTGGTGAGACCGCTGCTGTGCCAGTCGAACCCCAGGACGCAGCCGAACGCCTGGAACCAGTACGGATCGGCAAGCCGTTTCAGGAGTTCGTCGCGGCCGTACTCGTCGACGATGACCTGGGCGATGGCGTCGCCGAGCTCCTCCATCCGATCGAATAGCCACCGCGGTGCGCTTCCGCCATGCAGCGGTAACGTGGCAGCTCCCGACTTCGGCATGGAAGAGAGATAAACGGTGTGTGGTTAAACAGTCGTGGTGCTGCTTCCGGTACGTCCGTTTTACAGCAGGCCGAGCGCCTCCTGGACCCGTTGCAGCTCCGGCCCGGTCGTGTCGTCGCCGACCAGCACCGTCCCGTCGGCCGCGAGCACGCCGGAATGGACGAACGGCGTCCCGAAGTTGACGGTGCCGACATCCGCATCGACGTCGAGCGCGTCCTCGACAGCCTCCGCTTCCGCCTCGGAAGCGTCCCGGTGCAGCAGCACCCCGTCGTTCGTGGCGACGCCGCACGACCCGGGGATGTCGAGGCCGGCGACCGTGCCGACCGTCACCGGGACATCCAGGAACGCTGCGATCTCGTCGCGGTAGCCGTCGAGGTGGCGGGAGATGAATGCACCGTGACCGTTGCACAGGACGAGGTTGCCGAGCGCGGTGTGCTGCGCCTCCAGTACCCGGTAGTCGATGCCGGCGGCATCGAGCTGTTCCTCCTCGTGGTCGCTGACGATGTCTGGAAGCAGAAGACCGTTCGCGTTGCCCGCCGCGAAGATCCCGACAAGGTCCGTCCCGGCCAGCCGCCCGGTGGCCCGCCCGTCGAAGCCGGTGTCCACGGTGAACCCGTCGGCGAACAGTGCGAATCCGTCGGTCACAACGCCGTAGAACCCGACGTTGACGTTACCCTCGTAATCGGTGCGTTCGACGCTCATGGTCCCCGATTTACAGGGATGTTTTTAAATCGTGGCCGGCCTCGTCCGGTTCCAGGACGTCGAGCGTTGCCTCGATGCCGGCGTCCTCCAGCCGGGATGCCAGCCGGCGGGCCCGGTGCTCGGCGCGGGACTGGAGTGATGCTGGTTCCGATTCCGCTTCGATACTGGTGGACGGCGTCCACGGACGTGGCTGGACACACCGCCGGTAGGACGGCCCGTCCTCCGGCGATACGGCGACACAGTACTGGTTCGGCGGAACCGAGCTGCCTGTCCGGAGGTATGGATCAGGGTATACCTGGATATCTACCGCTTCCACCGGGGCATCCGCCAGCTCATCAACGTACTGGAGGATCTCCCTGTCACGGTACCGGGAGATACGGTCGGCCACGCGTTGTGCACCGTCGACGAGGGTGTCCCGGAGCGATGTCACTGCCATCGTCCTGTGATTATGTATTGATGGCGAAAAATTTAAACACCGGGGAGAAGTAGCCACGGGCCGTTCAACAGCAATCAGTTCATGTTAGACCGCAGCCACTTCTTCATGCCCTTCCGGTTCTGGTGCGCCTCCTCGAAGTTCAGCAGCTTTTCGAGCTCCTGCTTGCCGAGCTCCTTCGCGGCCTCCTTTCCGTCGCCGATGGTGCCGTCCTCGAACGTCTCCACCACGTCGTCCGGCAGGTCGTAGGTCTCGTCACCGCTCTCCCCGGCCTCGTCCGCTGCGTCGTCGGCCGGTCCTGTTTCGTCCTCTTCGGTCGCCTCCTCTTCCGCGACCGCTTCTTCCTGGCCCGGTTCACCTTCTTCCGGTTCCTCCTCGTCGTCGCCGAGCCGGTCCTGCAGCCAGTCGATCAGTGTCTTCCGGTTCTTCCCCGCGTATTCGACGTCGAGTGCGCGCTGCGCGTCGACCGCGCCCGACGTGACCAGGTCCTTGACCTCGTCGACGTTCTTCTCCGCCAGTTCCTCGTCTGTCAGCTCCTCCGCGGCCGGTCTCTCGGCTTCTTCCTCTTCTTCCTCGGAGAGGTCGAACTCGATGTCCGCGAGTTCGACGTGTGCGGTGTCCCCGTCGACCAGTACCTGTACCTCGATACTGTTCGGCGGGTTCGACGCGCCGTCCCTCCACAGCTCCTCGTTGACCGCGGTGGACACGGAGACGACGTCGACGCCGCTGTGCCGCCGCACGTACTCCTTCACGAGCTTCATGGCTTTCGCCGCCCGGTTCCGCGGCGCGACTCTCCGGACCTCGCCGAGCCCGACCGTGTGTATCTCCGTGTCAGCCATCGTGTTGTTCCCAGAAATTATTCGCCGGTGTCGTCACGGCGCCAGTGCCGCGACTTCCGCCGCTTCACCGCCCGTGTCAGCGACCGCTTCAACCCGAACTTCTTCAGGTCGACCCACCGCGGCGCGGACTGTGCGGACTTCTCGGCCTTGTTCAGCCGCTTTTTCTTGCCGCTCGATTTACGTGAACTCATTGTATCATCTCGGTGTGGAGTATTTGATATCCTGCTCGTCCTGTTCTTCCTGCACGCGTTTCAGTAACCGTTTCAGCTGGTCGTCGTCGATCTTGCCCTGGATCTGTCCGGCCTTGTGCAGCTGCACGAGCTGGTACTCAATGGCGGACGCGAGGTCCGGTTTGGCGGTCCGGATGTTCCCCAGACGCGACCGTGCGTCGTCGGTCAGGATCTGGGACGCCACCTGTTTCAGCTGCTGCCGGATTTTCTCCTGCTGCTGTTCGGCATCGACCTCGTTCCCCTCCATCTCGTCGAGCTTCTCCTCCTTCAGCTTTTCCAGCTCGTCCTTGTCCATCATCCCTCACCGGCGTTCTTCGCCACCGCGTCAAGCAGCGCCTGGCCGTCGGAGGTGATATTCCGGCCCTCACCCTCCTCCAGTTCCACGAGCCCGGCATCCTCCAGCTGCTGGAGCACGGTCCGGATGACCTTGCCGGAGCCCTTCTGGAAGTGCTCGGTCTGGTGTCCTCTCCGCTGCTTCCCGCCGTACATGCTGCGGAGCGTCTCCACCCCGAGAGGCCCTTCCTTGTATATCTTCCGCAGCACCGCTGCACTCCGGATGTACCACCAGTCCTCCTGCTGCGGCGGCCGTTCCCGGTCGACCCCGGTCTTCACGTATTCCGCCCACTCCGGCATCTCGACCGCGTCGTACTTGCTCTGTAACTCCTCCGCGGTCGCCCTGATGAGCTGCTCCGGGTCGACCTCGTAGATCGTCTGCATACTTCTGCACGCGGAATTCACATTTTTAAAAAGGTGGAGCGGTGGGTGCGAGCCTTCAAATACGTCAGGACACAGTACTGGGCTATGGCGACGGCGGAGATGGAGGAACCGGTCGGGAACACGTACCGGAAACGGGTGCGGCACGGGTTCGTGGACGTGGAGGTGACCGGTGTCCACCGGTACAGTACACCACCGGTCTACGAGGCCGAGGTCCTCGCCGAAGAGAATGGCATGGTCGCGGCCGGCGACACCATCCGCATCGCAGGCCACTTCCTCGACGAGGCGTACGATCCGCTGGATGAAATCTAGTCGAGAACGGACGGCGCGATATGTTTATCCCGTACATCTTCCGCCAGCATCTCCCGGAACCCATCGATGTCGACACCGCTCTCCTCGTTCTCCTGCCGGTCCCGCACCGACACCGTTCCCCCCGTTTCTTCGTCGTCGCCGACGATGAGCATGTACGGGACGTTGTCGTCGTGCGCGGCCTGGATCTTCTTCCCGACCGTCCAAGAGCGTCGCTCGATCTCCACTCTAAAGCCGTCCAACTCCTCTTTGACCTGCTCGGCGTAGTCGATGTGGTCGTCGCTGACCGGGAGGATGCGGACCTGTTCCGGGGCCAGCCACGGCGGGAACTGCCCGTTGAAATGCTCGATGAGGACCATGAGGAAGCGTTCGTACGAGCCGTACAGCGCGCGGTGGATCATCACCGGCTGCTTCTCCTCGTTGTCCTTCCCCGTGTAGGTGAGGCCGAAGTTGTCCGGCATGTTGAAGTCGAGCTGGACCGTCGGCCCGTCCCACTCCCGTCCTAACGCGTCCTCGAACGCGAAATCGATCTTCGGCCCGTAGAACGCGCCCTCGCCCTCCTCCAGGCCGTAGTCGATATCCATCGTTTCCAGCACCTCTTCGAGCTGTGTCTCCGCCTTCTCCCAGATCTCGTCGCTGCCCGCATAATCGTCAGGCTGCGTGGCAAGCAACACCTCGTAGTCCAGGTCGAACGTGTCAAGGATGTGGAAGATGTTGTCCATGATCTCCCGCACCTCGCTTTCGATCTGGTCCGGCCGGACGAACAGGTGTCCGTCGTCGATGGTGAACGCCCAGACCCGGGACAGCCCGGACAGCTCGCCGCGCTGCTCCTTCCGGTACACCTTCCCCTGCTCCGTGTACCGCACCGGCAGGTCACGGTAGCTCCACGCGCTGTGGTCGAACACGAGGCAGTGCCCGGGACAGTTCATCGGCTTCAATCCGAACTCGTCGCCCTCGAGCTCGAACAGGAACATGTCGTCCTGGTAGTTGTCGTAGTGCCCGGACTCCTTCCACAGCTCTGTCTTGAACAGGTGCGGCGTCTCCACCGGTTCGCAGCCGCGTTCGTCGTTCAACCCCTGTATATACGCCTTCAGCTCGTCTAGGATCTTCTTCCCGTTCGGGTGGTACAGCGGCAGTCCCGGCCCTGCGACCGGGTCGACATGGAAGATGGCCATCTCCTCGCCGATCCTGCGGTGGTCGCGCTCCTCCGCCTTCCGCCGCTGCTCCAGGAACTGTTCCAGTTCCTCCTCGCCCGGGAACGCGGTACCGTAGACACGGGTCAGCATCTCGTTGTCCTCGTCGCCGCGCCAGTACGCGCCCGCGATATCCAGCAGCGCGAACGCCTCCACATCGCCCGTGCTGTCGACGTGCGGCCCCTCGCACAGGTCCCTGAAATCGCCCTGCACGTAGAACGACACCGAACCGCCTTCCGCGGCTTCCTCCTCCAGGATCTCCTGCTTGAACCGGTTATCCTCGTAGAACTCCTCCGCCTCTTCCCGCGGCACCTCCTCCCGCTCGATGTCCAGGTCCTCTTCCACGATGGTCTGCATCTCCGCCTCGATCTCCTCCAGATCGTCTTCGTCCAGGTCCACGTCCGCAACGTCGTAGTGGAAGCCCTCGTCGGTGTACGGCCCGATGGTCAGATTCGCGTCCGGGTACAGCCGCTGCAGTGCCTGGGCGAACACGTGGGCGGCGGAGTGCCGAAGCACCTTGACGTAGTCCTCGTGGTCCTCAGTGACGATCTCCAGCTCGGCGTCCTCCTCGACCGGGTGTTCCAGCGCGACGAGCGCGCCGTCCAGCTTGCCCGCGACAGCGTCGTCGCCGAGACCCTCACCGATCTCGTATGCCGCATCCTCGACAGTCGCCCCAGCGTCGACGTCCAGTGTAGAACCGTCCGGGAGTTCGAGCGTTACCATCTGCTACCACCTCCACACGATGCGACACTTAAAACAGGGATGACTGGGGCGGCACGGCTAGCAGAATCGAGTGTTCCGCGGGGTAAAATATCCACCCTGCATAATTTACCACAGGGGGCTTCGATTTTATAACAGTTGCGGCACCGCCAGCAACGCCTTTTATAAACAAGGAATCCCGGAAAGGAGTATGGCGCTGGACATCGGGTCGGCTGTCGAGGAAGGGGTACGGCGGACGCTGGAGCGGAACGGCCTGATGCTGGTCGCCGCATTTCTACTGCTAAACCTGGCATCGTCCTTCCTCGGTGTCGGTTCCAGAGCGGTCGGCGGCGGCTCGGTTAACCCCGCCGCGCTTACGCTCATCGCGGTCGTTGTATCGCTGCTGTCCGTCGTGGTATCTATCGCTGCACTGCGCGTGTTCGTCACGGACGAGACAGAGTCTATCCCGGACGACGCGTTCAAGCGGAACATCGGCAGTGCGTTATTGCATACACTTGTCGGCGGCCTCCTGTTCGGTATCGCCGTCGGGGTAGGGTTCCTGCTCCTGGTCGTTCCAGGCATCTACCTGCTGCTGGCCCTGTTCTTCTGGACGGTGTTCGTCGCGGTCGAGGACGAGAACTTCTACGAGGCGATGCAGTCCGCCTGGGAACTGTCCAAGGGCCATAAATGGCAGCTGCTCGGACTGCTGGTCGTGATCGCACTGATCAACATCGTGCTGTCGCTTGTCGGGGCAGCCGCGTCGATTGCCGGACCACAGCTTGTCGGGTTGCTGGTGATGCAGGTGCTGTCAGCGTTCGGCGGCGTGTTCGCGCTGGCCGCGCAGGCCCGTGCCTACGACCAGCTGGCGTAAGCCGGCAGGTTGAAAACGTTACACCGTTCTACAGTATGCCATGGTAACAGTGCTGCGGCTCGGCCACCGGCGTGGCCGCGACGACCGGATTTCCACCCACGTCGGGTTGACAGCGCGGCAGTTCGGTGCGGATCGCATCATCTACAGCGGGGAGCAGGACGACAGCATGCTCGCGTCGGTGCGGGACGTGGTCGACCGGTGGGGCGGCCCGTTCGACGTCGTCTACGAGGAGGACTGGCGGCCGGTTATCGACGGGTTCGACGGGACGGTCGCCCACCTCACAATGTACGGGATTGACTACAGTGAGGAGCTGGAGACGCTGCGGGGCGCCGTCGGGAATGACGATCTTCTGGTCGTGGTCGGTGGAGAACGCGTCCCCAGCCAGGTGTTCGACCTCGCCGACCACAACCTCGCGGTCGGCCACCAGCCGCATTCGGAGGTCGCCGCGCTCGCGGTGTTCCTCCACGACCTGTACGCCGGCGAGGAGCTGGACAGGACGTTCGAGGACGCCGAGATCGAGGTGGTGCCGAACGAGGACGGGAAGGAGACGAGAAAGCCAGACTAGCTATCAGTCTTTCATAAGTTTTACTGTTCTATCACCGTGGATGGCGGAGCTCCACACGTCTGTCTCCGACTATGAAGCCGCGTTGAAAGAGGGAAATATAACCAGAGCGATCAACGCGTATCAGGACATCCGCCGGAATGCAGCCACCCGACAACATCGTGGTACGCAGATGGTGTCGGTGGGGGATGGAGAGGAGCTTTACCTGTTATCCGAGATAGCGATCCCGGAGATCGCCTCTGAATACAACCAGCGGTCAGAAGACATCTTCGGGTTCCGCGTGATCCGTCGCGGCATTGATGATATGGAATATCCAGGAGATTTTGCTGTTGACGAGCTCTACGAACGTGTACGCCGATACATCCCTGCCGCGCCTGAAAGGCTGGAGGAGGCAGGATGGGAGGTTATTGACGGCGCGATCACCGCAGCCCAGCACGAACGATCGATTCTACGAGAACATCTTGATAACCACCACCTCTACTTCAATACACCATCGACCACGATTTACCACCAGAGAGGGGAGCTGTACGAACTTTCAGAGTCGCCTGAATTTGCAGGATGGGAGCCGATGATCGGGGAAGTTGATGCGGTGGAACAGGCGGTAGGTCTGGAGGAGATGGTACAGTATTTCCAGTTCATCACGGACCATGAGAACAGGAAGCAGGTAGAGCGTTCTGTCACCTCGGAGCAAGTGGCCGAACTCATCAGTGAGATGTTCCGTGAGGAACGGACCGTCGAGGGCGAGCTTCTTTCTGATGGAGAGACTGAATACTGGTATGACTGGGATTCCTTTGTTCCACGGGAAGAGGCAGAGCCGCCTGACACGGTGTCAGAATAGCCGCTACATCCTTCTTATTGCTGCTCGCTCGCCGGCCGGTGCGGTTCGATGCCGAAATGCTTGCCGTCGTCCGCCAGCTCCGTGTTCTCGAACACCTCTCGTGCCTCGTCCAGCAGCGGCGACGGGTCCTTGTCGAACCGGCGGGAGAAGTGCGTGAGGATGAGTTTCTCGACGCCGGCACGGTCCGCCATCTCCGCCGCCTGCAACGCGGACGAATGCCGCTTCTCGCGGCCGCCGAGCTCGTCGTGCGTCACCGTGGCCTCGTGCAGCAGCACATCTGCCTGTTCGGCCGCGTCCACAACGTTCTCGTGTGCAGCGGTGTCGCCGGTGTACACCACTTTCCGGCCGCGCACCTCCTCGCACAGGTCTTCCGGACCGTACTCGTCGCCGTCGATCTCCACGGTCTCGCCGTTCTTCACCTTCCCGATGGCCGGGCCGGACCCCAGCCCGTGCTCCTCCATCTTCGTCTTCGACACCTTCAGCTCGCTGTCCTCCTCGAACACGTACCCGTACGCCGGCACACTGTGCTGCACCTCGAAGGGCCGCACCTCGTAGCCGTCGCCCTCCACCACCTCGTCCGGCTCGAGTGCGTGGCCGACCACCTCGTAGCTCCGGTCGAAGTACCCGATGTTCAGCATCTGGTCGGTGAACTCGCCGGTCCGCTCCGGCCCGTACACGTGCAATGTGTCCTCGCGGCCCTCCATCGACAGTGTCTGCACCAGGCCGAGCAACCCGGAGAAGTGGTCGGCGTGCCAGTGCGTGATGAACACGTTCTCGATATCCATCAGTCCGACCTGCAGTTTCATGATGCTCTTCTGTGCTCCCTCGCCGCAGTCGAACAGGAGCCGTTCCCCCTTGAAGTTGAGCAGGTTGGCGGCGAGGTCGCGGCGTGCGGTCGGGACCGCCGAGGAGGTGCCGAGCGTGTGCAGGTCTATCATGATAGGAGGTGGAGGAGCAAGCTATATTTAAGTCGGGGATGGGAGGACGGGAACTATGACGAAACGCCGCGTGGCAGGGTTGATAGCCGGGTCGGTCCTTGTCTCGGCCGGTGGCGGTGTCGCTGCACTCGGGATGGCCGGTGGAAGCTACCTGCAGACGTACGTCGGGTTCGCCGTGGTCCTCGCCGGGTACCGCGCCGCACAGTACGCCACGTACCCTGACCGGCTCCGGCCGCGGCTCGCGGCGTTCCGGACGGATCTCGCAGGCGGTCTCCTCGCCACCGGTATCTTCGCCGCCGGCCTGTTCCTGTTCTCCGCCGGGTTCGTGTTCGGTGCGCAGGCCGGGCTGCAGCCCGCGCTCCAGGCGGGGAAATACCTCCGGATGGCTGCGTCGGGGGTCACGATCGTCACCGGCATGCTGATAACCCATAACGCGGTCAACGGTGTTGCACTGTGACAATCGAACCACGCCGCGTGGCGGTGCACGCCGCCCTGATCGCCCTGACCGCGGTGTCGGTGACTGCGACGATCGTCTGGTCCTACCGGACCGGCAGCCTCCTGTACACCGCTCTCGGCTCGCTGGCCGCGTGGACCGCGTTTATCACTGCACACCGGTTCGAGACCGGCCGGTTCGTCGATCCGCCGGGCGGCGACCACACCGTTCCCAGCTACCCGCTGCTCGGGCTCGGCCTGCTGATGATGATCGTGGCCTTCCCTGTCGCGATATTCGGGGTCCACACCGACCTTCCCGTGGTCATCTTGGCCGGAGAGCTCCTGTTCTTCACCGGCTGGGTGGTCAGCCACGACGGCCTCACCGGCAGCCTGTACTGACTGTCTCCCGGTCAGTCCATCACGTACACGTACCGGGTCATGGACCGGTGCACGTATAATTCGAACTCTGGTTCCAGTCCATCGATCTCCGCCTGGTCGGAGACGAACACGGCCGTGTCGGCGAGTTCGGGTGCGGTGTCGACGAACGCCTCCGCAGGGTCGTCCTCTGTCACGGAGGCTTTCCCGTACGGCAGGTCGGTGATGACTGCATCGAACTCCGCGTCGAACACTGCATCCACGTCACTGAACGCTGCCTCCTGTATATCCGCGCCCACACCATACGTTTCCACGTTTTCCTGCGCCCCGTCCACCATTTCCGTCTGGACGTCGCTGCCGTACACGTCGCACCCGAGCAACCCTGCTTCGATGAGGATGCCGCCGGTCCCGCAGAACGGGTCCAGCACCGCACCACCCCGTTCCACCTGCGCCAGGTTGACAAGCGTCCGTGCAAGCCGGGGGTGGAGCGTGACCGGGGCGGAGAACGGCCGGTACTGGTTCTGCCGTGCCTCGTACTGGCCGCGGTCCACCTCCTCCAGCAACCGGCACAGGTGTGCCTCGCCGTCCACCAGGTACACGCGGAACACCTCCTGCGGCGTGTCAAGCTCTACCGCGGCGTCGGAGTTGTTGTCGATGATCCTGCCCACGTTCTCCTCCAGTTCGTCCGGTGCCGCGGTGTCGTCGACGTGGACGGTCCGCACCGCGAACGGCTGCTCCGCTGCAACGTCTTTCGCGGCGAGCTTCTGGTAGGCGGCGGGCTCGAAGCTGTGCAGCAGTTCCGCGACTTCGAACGTCATCGCCAGCCGGTCCGCAACCTCCTCCACCGCCTCCCCCTCCAGGAAGAGGAGGCCGTCTGTTTCCTCCTCAACTGAGCTGTACGCGATGCCGTCCGCCTGCAGCGCTGCCTCCAGCTCGGCCCGTGGAAGTTCGGGGTGTTCCTGGGAGCGGAGAACAGTGTATCGCATAGGAACGCATCGGTGCTGGAGATTTTTAACCTGTGAGGACTCGCTCCGGTTAGAACTCGGAGAACACTTTCTCGTCCGGGTACACGGTGATGCCGCCGGCCCCGATCTCCAAGGGGTGGATCTCCGTGGAGTGGTCAGAGCCGCGCATCTTCCGGACCGTTATGCCGCGCTGGAACACGTTCCCCTTCTTCATGTAGTACAGCATGACGATACCGTCCACCGCGAACTCTTCGACACCGAACCGGGAGATCCCGGCCTCGCCTTCCGTGATCTCCGAGATGGCGAGCACGGTGGCGTCGAGCTCGGAGAACCGCTGGTTCAGTTCCATGATCTTGCGGCGCACCTCGAACGCGTCCTCGTAGTACGACCCGAGCAGGGTGAGGGAGTCGAGCACGATCCGCTTCGTACCGGTGTCGCGCACGGTCTCGTCGATCTTCTTCATCAGGTCGTCGAAGCTGTACAGGTCCGGCCGGATGAGGTGCAGCATGTCGTCGTCCTCGTACTGTTCCAGGTTCCAGCCGAGCAGCCGGGCGTTCCGCCGCACCTTTTTGAGCCGTTCGTCCAGCGAGATGAACATGCCCGGCTCCCCGTTCTTCGCACCTTCCACCAGGAACTGGAGGCCGAGCGTGGACTTCCCCGTACCGGCGCCGCCCGGCACCAGAACGAGGTTGTGCCGCGGGATGCCGCCCTCCACCAGCTCGTCCAGCCCCGGGACGCCGGTGGAGACGCGGTCCACCTCTTCACCGACCTCGATGTCGTCCTCGTAGTCCTCCCCGGTCCCGAGCTTCTCCTCGATATCGTCCTTCATCGACCCGAAGTCGACGCCGCCGGACGAACCGCTGCCCCCGTCGTCCTCGCCGCTCCCGTCCCCCTCCTGTTTCTCCCGCAGCGCCGCCCGGAGCTCCTCCGCGGACTGGTTCGCCTTGATGTCGTCGTACTGCTTCGCCCGTTCCTGCAGTTCGCGGTAGGACAGGTCGTCGAGGTCGTCCGCCATAACAGTATCTATACGGCAGGCGCCGGCATAAAAAGGAACATGGTCGGTTACTCGTCGATCTCGATGGTCTTGTCGACGAACTGGTTCAGCGAGGCGAGCAGGTCCTCGTCCGCCTCCTCCTCGATGGTCGGCATCAGCCCCTTGACACCCCATTCCCGGATCTTGGTGGACAGGTCGTGCGCGAACTGGCTGACCATGTCCTCGTCGTTGTACAGCATCAGCGTGGACAGGGTGTCGAGGACGAGGACACGGTTTCCCTCGTCCGGCAGCGGATACGAAGGCATGTGGAAGGGTTGTTGCTGTTCTGGTTTAAAACACTACCGAACGCGGTGCACGCCTCAGTCCGCGTCCCGGATGACACAGTCACAGAACTGCGATATCTTCCCGATCAGCTCCTCGTCCACCTCCTCCTCCAGCGACATGATGACGCCGGACACGTTCCATGTCCGCATCTTCCCGGTGAGGAAGTGCGCGAACTGCGACACCGTGTCAGCCGTATTGTAGATGGTGAGCGTGGTCAGCGAGTCCAGGAACAGGAACTTGTTCCCGTCGGGCATCTCCTCGACCGCCCGCGAGATGACGATGGACAGCCCTGTGAGGTCGTCCGGCGCGTCCATGTACAGCACGTTGTCCTGCTCCACCTCCTCCCCGCCGGTCTCCTTCGTGATAGCGTCCACGAAGAACACCGAGTCGGTGCTCACATCGTGGTCGGCGAAAACGTCCACGATGGTCGCGTACGGCTTGTTGATGGTGACGTACACGCCCGGCAGCCCTTCCTCCTCGACAAGGTAGTCCAGGACGTCCATGTTGGTCTCCACGTAGTCGTCCGAGTCGACGACCACGAGCGCGATCTCGCCCTCCTCCAGCTCCCGGATCTCGTCGGCCACGGTCACGAGAGATCCACCTCGAACCCGTACTTCTCCCCGATCTCCTGCATGTTGTCGATGAGCCGGGTGGAATGGTAGAAGAACACGGCAAGCAGTGCCAGCCCGATCAGCGTTACAGCCGCGGTCCCGCCCGCCTCCGCCGTGGTGAACGCGGCCTGCAGGTACCGCCACAGGAAGTACAGTACCTGTAACGCGCCGACCGCCACCATCGAATCCATGAGGACGCTCTCCTCCCGCTGCAGCAGTCCTGTGAACCCGGAGTCCCGGGAGTACGCGGTGAGGTAGAAGTACGTGTGGGCGGTGAGCGTGGTCGCCAGTCCGAACAGTGCAGCGAACGTGTCAGCCACCACCGCTCTCACCCCCGGAGTAGTAGTCCTCCGCAAGCGTGTCGACGGCGGAAAAGATCTGCTGCGCGGCGCCGAGCCAGACAAGGGTGATCCCGAGGAACGCCACGTCCACCAGTGCGCGGTCGCCCGTGACCGCGGTCAGCTCTGCGGGGAACCGGTAGATCCCGAAGAACGCCGCCGCGACGACACCGGTGACGGCAACGTACGGCAGCATAAGCCGGTAGTAGTCGGAAAGCGAGCCGTGCAGCGTCTCCCTGTCGTGCCGTATGACGTGGTAGAGGTGGTGGCCGGTGATCCCGACCGCAAGTAACACGCCGGCGGACGAGAGGAACACGGTCGTCAGTGACGCCATACCAGGGATGTGCGGCTGTAATGTAAAAACACTTTCCCTGCCCCCAGCACTCTTAACCTGTGCATCACCACCACAGGTATGCGCGACGACCACCGCCCCGCGTTACTTCTCACGGCGCTGTTCACCGCCGCGAACCTGCTCGGCGTGGCCGCCGGCACACGGCTGTACGGCTCGGCCGCGGTGCAGCAGGCTGCATCGGCGTACCAGTCCCCGCTGTCGGGTGTCTGGTTCTTCGCTGTCCTCGTCGTCTCTACTGCCGTCCTGCTCGGACTGTACCGGTGGAACCGGCAGCTCCTGGTCCGGCTCTGGTTCGGCGCCGCGCTCGTGTTCACGGCGTTCGTCCTGTTCGACGCGTTCCTCGGAGCGGTTCCCGCGGCAGCGGCAACCCTCCTCTTCGCCGTCTCCCGGTTCCGGACGGACGATATGCTGCTGCGGAACGCGCTCGACACGGTCCCGTTCGCCGGTGCCGGGGCGCTGTTCGGTGCGGTGCTCGGTGTGCAGGCGGTGCTCGTGTTCGCCGCACTCCTCGCGGTGTACGACTACGTCGCGGTCAACAAGCTCGGGCACATGGTGACGCTGGCGAAGGCGGGGGCGGCGTCGAACACGCTGATGGGGTTCCAGTACCCGAAAGCCGGTGTCGAGGACGCCGCGGACAACGTTGAACTGTCGGCGGAGCGGAGCGGGGAGACGGTCCGTGTCGGGATGCTCGGCGGCGGCGACGTGATCGTGCCTATCGTTATCGCGGTATCGCTCATCCCGCTGTTCGGCACAGGTGCGGCGGTGTCGGTGGTGGCAGGGAGTGCGGCCGCGCTGTTCCTGTTCCTTACTGTTATCCAGTCGCGGGAGACGGAACAGTTCTACCCTGCGATCCCGGTGGTCGGCTCCGGCGCGGTGGTCGGGCTGGCGCTGTTCCTCGCTGTCGCTGCTATCTAGCCCGTCTCTTCCCCGTACGGTACCCGGTGCGTCGCCCCGCATTCCTCGCAGGTGACCCGTCGCGTCCCGTCCTCCACCCGGATCCGTGCGTTCTCACCGGGCTGCAGGTAGGCGTGGCACGCAGTGCAGAACCGGTCCCGGAACCGTTCCGGGATGGACACGGTCAGCGTCTGTGCGATGTCGCGCGCGAGCTCCACGTACCGGTCCGCCCGGTCAGTCTGTTCGGGGAACGCCTCTCCGGCCTCCTCGAACAGGATGGCGATACGTTCCCGTGCGATGTCCTCCGCCCACTGCGGTTTTCCACCCATGGCGCTGTGTCGCCGTCCAAGCGTTAAGAATGAAGGAGCCCGGTACCGCGCTGCTATAGCTTTTCCTCCGCCTGTTTGAGTGTGTTCTCGATCCGCTGTAGCGTGTCGTTCATGGAATCGATTTTCTGGATAATCTCGGTGGTCCGTTCGCCATGTTTCTCGCGCAGGCTGAAGACGCCGAGAAGCGTTGGAACGAGGAGGGCTATGATGATCTGATTTGTCGTAGGACTGTCCCCGAATGCTGCCCAGACCATGAGACCGGCGGCGATAAGTAACGACGCCCAGAACAGCACATCAAACAGGTCGAGGTTGCTCATGGTCTATCCCGGGCCGAACACGGACCAGAGGAGCGCCAGCAGGATTATCACTATGACCACGGCGAACAGGTAATCTTCAGTATCGTAGTCCATCACCGCTCTATTCCTCCTGCTGGATTTTAAGCCTGACGTTTACCGGGAAGACAACACGCTCGAGCGTTTTAACTCGAGGTGAACGTTCCACGGCGGGCGAGCATTGGAACTGGTAACGCCGTAACAGTTTAAACGTGGAACGCACAGTTTCTGTGTATGCGGAAGGCAGTATCGGCTGCTGCCGCGCTCCAGTTCGCCGCGGCCGCCGCAGCCCAGGACACGGCGGAGCGGCCGTCATGGACGCTGCTCGTGGTGACAGGCGTGGTACTTGCCGCGCTCGCGCTCTACATCTATCTCCGGGTGCAGCAGCACGGCCTCCTTGCCGTCCTCCCGCAGACCGCGGTCCAGGAGTCGGAAGGGTAAACGATTTCAAGCCTGCATCCGCGGCGGGATACCATGACGGACGTCATCGTTGTCGGCGACGGCCCGGCAGGGCTGCAGGCCGCACTGTTGCTGGCGAAGAACGGGATGGAAACGGTCGTGTACGGGACGGACGAGACGTACATGCACGACGCCTACCTGTACAACTACCTCGGGATTGACGAGGTACACGGTTCGGACTTCATGGAGACCGCCCGGCAGCAGGTCGAGGACCACGGCGCGGAGCTGGTGGACGCGGAAGTGGTCGACGCGGCTGTCACCGGTGACGATGTGACGGTGGAAACTGCCGGCGGCGAGGAAGCGGCGGCGGACTATCTCGTGCTGACGGAGGGCGACGCCCGCGGGGTGGCGGAGTCGGTCGGCCTGGAAACGACGGAGGACGGCGCGGTGAACGCGGACAAGTACGGGAATACGAGCGAGGAGGGCGTGTACGCGGGCGGGTGGACGGCGCGGGACAACCGCATCCAGGCCGCTATCTCGGTCGGGGACGGCGCCGCCATCGCCCTCACCATCCTGTCGGAGGAGAAGGGAACGGAGTTCCACGACTTCGACGTGCCGGAGTAACCGTCACTCGTCGTCTTCCGCGAAGTCCAGCGCGGCACCGTTGATACAGTACCGTTTCCCGGTCGGCTCCGGCCCATCATCGAAGACGTGGCCGAGGTGGCCGCCGCACTCGCTGCAGACGACCTCGGTCCGTTCCATCCCGCCGCGCGTATCCTTCCGGAGCTCGACACTGTCCTCGTCGTTCACGTCCCAGAAGCTCGGCCACCCGGTCCCGCTGTCAAACTTTTCCTCGGTGGAGAACAGCTCGGTGCCGCACGCGGCGCAGTGGAACGTCCCGTCCCCGTCCACATCCAGCAGCTCGGAGGAGAACTTCGGTTCGGTCCCGCGCTCCCGCAGCACACGGTACTCTTCCTCGGACAGCTCCTCTTGCCACTCGTCATCAGTGTCGTCAGTGATGGGAATCACCAGAAGGCGGGGCCGGAGGCCCCGCATTATTGCGTATCAATTGAGCGTAACCAATTGCGGCGCCCGGGATTTGAACCCGGGCACGAAGCTGTCGCTTCTCAAGGGTTCAAATCACCGGTCTGAGCATCGCCGAGCGATGCGGCGCCCGGGATTTGAACCCGGGCACGAAGCTGTCGCTTCTCAAGGGTTCAA
>JAXIOB010000035.1:0-24243 GCA_034190585.1 Asbonarchaeaceae archaeon (SeqCode) | reverse complement strand
AAGTCCGACCTGGTGGAGCAGGTGGAACACCTCGCGCCGCACCGCGATCTAAACGATGCAGAGCTGCGGACGCTCGCCCTTGTTGCGTACAACGCGCCGGTGAAGCAGAGCGACGTGGTGGAGGTGCGCGGCAACCGCGCCTACACACACGTCAAAGAGTTGACGAAGCGCGGGTTCATCCAGGCGGAGGAGGACGGCCGCACCAAACAGCTTGACGTGACCGACCACTTCCTGGACTACTTCGACCTGGACGCGGCGGACGAGTTCGCAGCGGTGGACGATGAGGAAGAGCAAGACTTGTAAACCTCCTGCTCCAGCCGTTCTCCATGAAGCAGGAGATATCGTCCGCTGACCTTGTCGCACTGGTGCAGGAACTGCAGGTGCTGGACGGTGCACGGTTCGACAAGTTCTACCAGCGCGGCAACGAGCTCATCGTACACATTTACAAGCCGGGCGACCAGAAATACCGGTTGCTGCTGGCGCCGGGGAAGGCCTTCCTGACACGGTACAAGCGGGAGATGCCGGACAAGCCGCCCGGCTTCGCCATGTATCTCCGGAAACAGCTCGGCGGTGCGACCATCGAACGCGTTGAACAGTACGACTTCGACCGCATCCTCGAGTTCCACACGGACGAGTACGTGCTGGTGGCGGAGCTGTTCGGGGAGGGGAACATGGTGATGGTGGACAAGGCCGGGGAGATTCAGGCATCGCTCCGGTCCGGCGACTTCAACGGACGCGGTATCTACGTCGGGGAGGAGTACACACCGCCCGAACCGTCCACACCGCCCGGCGACGTCGATGCAGCGTTCCTGCAGCAGTTCCCGGAGGAGGACGTCGTCATCGTGCTGGCGACGGAAGCAGGGCTCGGCGGTGCGTACGCGGAGGAGGTATGTGCACGGGCCGGCGTGGACAAGAACGCCGCGGTGGAGGAGCTCCCTGAGCAGGACCTGGAAGCCGTGGTGGACGCGTTGCACGAGCTGTTCGAAACGCTGGACAGCGGCAGCATCGGCCCGCAGGTGTACAAAGATGAGGGGATGCCGGTGGCGGCGACACCGGTCCCGTTCCACACCTACCAGGACGCGGCTGTACAGGAGTTCGACAGCTTCTCCGCCGCGCTCGACACGTACTTCACCGAGCGGGAGAAGGCCGAGAAACGGGAGCAGAAACGGGAACAGTACGAGGAGGAGAAGGCGGACCTGGAACACCGGCTGGAGCAGCAGGAGCGGAAGCTGGAGGGACTGGAACAGGCTGCGGAGGAGAACCAGGAGAAGGCGGACCTGATATACGAGAACTACCGGCTGGTGGAGGACGTGCTGGACAGTATCCGGAGCGCGCGGGAGCAGTACGACGAGGACGAGATCCGCGAACGGCTGGAAAGCGAGCAGGCGGAAGGGGTGCCGGAGGCGGAGGCCATCGAACGCCTGGACTTCGACAACAACGAGGTTGTCGTTGACATCGGACGCGAGGTGCGGCTGGAGATCGATACCTCGGTAGAGAAGAACGCCGAGATGTATTACGAAAAGGCGAGCGATGCAGAGGACAAGCTCCCAGGGTTGAAGGAGTCGCTCGAGGCGACGCGGCAGGAGCTGGAGGACCTGAAGCCGGAGGCGGTGGATGTGGAGGACGATTTCGAGGACAAGGAGAAGAAGGCGGAGGAGAAGGAGTGGTACGAGAAGTTCCGCTGGTTTTACTCGAGCGACGGCTACCTCGTCATCGGGGGGCGGGACGCGACCACGAACGACATGCTGGTCAAGAAATACATGGAGAACAACGACGTGTACGTCCACGCAGACTTCGACGGCGCGCCCTCCGTGGTCGTCAAGAACGAGGACGGCGGTGACCGGGGGGACATCCCGGAGAGCACGTTACAGGAGGCGGCGCAGTTCGCCGTCACCTTTGCGCAGGCGTGGGAGGCGGGCGTGGGCGCGGACGACGCGTACTACGTGGCGCCGGAACAGGTGACGCAGGAGCCGGAGTCAGGCGAGTACCTGCCCACCGGCAGCTTTGTCATCCGCGGCGACCGCACCTACCTCCGGAACGTGCCTGTCGAGGCCGCGATCGGCGCGTACGAGCGCGACGACGGGGTCGTGCCGATGGGCGGGCCGACCAGCGCGGTACAGGAGCAGTGCGAGCGGTACGTGGAGCTTCGGCAGGGCCGCGAGAAACCGAGCGACGTGGCGAAAGAAGTCAAGCAGCACCTGGAGGAGGTGGCCGGAGCGGAGCTGGACCTGGACGCAGTGATACGGGCGTTGCCGCCGGGAAAGGCGGAGTTCGGGGGGAAGCACTAGAGCAACGGGTTCACAGCATCCCATACCTCTCCAGCGATATCTTCCTTGGACCGGAGCTCGCCGTCCTCGACCACATCGATGACCATCCAGTCCTGTTCCGCTGCCAGCTCCTCGTACTGCTCCGCGACCGCCTGTTGGAATGCACGGTCCTCCTCGTGCACATCCTGGTCTTTCCCATCCTCCTGCATCAGCTCCCGCGATCTCTCCGGCGGGATGTCGAGGAGGATGACCAGGTCGGGCTGCGGAAGGCGCCGCTCAACGTCCTGCATCCAGTCCAGCATCGCCTCGCTGTCGTCGGCAGCCGCGGCCTGGAACGCGTAGTTGGACTGGGAATACCTGTCGGCCACGACCACGCCCCCCTCATCCATGACATCGCGGAGCTCGTCCGCCATCTGGTACCGGTCGGCCGCGTACAGCAGCGCCGCGACCGATGCCGGGACGTCGTAGTCGCCGTCGAGGTACTGCTCGATAAGGCTGCCGATCCGTGTCCGGTCGTAGGTCGGGAACTCGATGTACTCCGCATCGCGGCCCGCGGTGTCGAGCCGCCGGACCAGGCGTTCGGCCTGCGTCCGTTTCCCCGACGCGTCCAGTCCCTCGATAACCACCAGGAGGCCGTCGCCCGTGTTCCCGGTTCCATCCGCCATACCGCGTTTTACTCCCCTGTACGGTTAAAACTGTTGAACACCTGTCTCGCGGGTATGGAGGTCGCCGAGCTTTCTGACCGTGGCGTGCCGCAGTCCGCGGTCGACCGGATACAGGACAAGGGCATCACGGAATTGAATCCGCCGCAGGTGGACGCCGTCGAACAGGGACTGCTGGACGGCGAATCGCTGGTGGTGTCCAGCCCGACCGCGTCCGGGAAGACGATGATAGCGACCATGGCGATCTCCAAACTGCTGGAGGAGACGGACAGGAAGGCACTCTACCTCGTCCCCCTGAAGGCGCTGGGGTCGGAGAAGTACCGGGACTACCAGGAGTTCTTCGACGGCGAGGATGTGGATGTCGCGTTATCGGTGGGCGACCGGGACTCGTCGGCGGACTACGTCGAGACGAAGGACCTGATCCTGATGACGGTGGAGAAGCTGGACGCGGTGCTGCGGCACAACCCGTCGTGGATCTCGCAGGTCGGGCTGGTGGTCGTGGACGAGATCCACCTGCTGAACTCCGAGCGGCGCGGCCCCACGCTCGAGGTGACGCTGACCCGGCTGCAGGAGCTACTGGACTTCCAGTTGCTGGGACTGTCCGCTACGATCAGCAACTCGGACAGGCTGGCGGAGTGGCTGGACGCCGAACTGGTCGAGTCCGATTACCGGCCGGTCGACCTGAAGGAGGGCGTGTACCACGACGGGAGCATCCATTTCTACCACGGCGACGACCAGGAAGACGAGAGTTCAGATGGAACGAACAGTGACGATGGGCGGGAGAGTGAGTTCGTCACGGGCCGGGAGAAGCTGGACGAGGAGCGGGGCGAGGAGGACGGAGCGGACATGGAGGAGCTGTCCATCGCGGAGGGGTACGGGTCCGGCGCGTTGAACGTGCTGGACGACACCCTGTCCCGCGGCAACCAGGCGATCACGTTCGTCCGGAGCAGGAAGAGCGCGGAGTCGGAGGCGGAGCGGGCCGGGAAAGCGGTCGGAGAGCATCTCTCGCGGGAGGAGGAGAAACAGCTGGAGGAGCTGGCGGACCAGGTGGAGACGGTGCTCGGCAGCCCGACGCAGCAGTGCCGCCGGCTGGCCGACTGCGTGCGGGACGGGGCCGCCTTCCACCACGCCGGCCTGCTGCCGAAGCAGCGGCAGTTGCTGGAGGAGAACTTTCGCGATGGCCTGCTGAAGAGCATCTCCGCGACGCCGACACTCGCGGCCGGCGTCTCACTGCCGGCGTACCGTATCATCATCCGGGACGTGAAGCGGTACACCGACAGCGGCCTGGATTACATCCCTGTCCTGGAGTTCAAGCAGATGTGCCTCCCACCCGATGAAGAGGTGCTGCTGGCTGATGGACGGAAAAAGAGGATAGGGGAGATAGTGGAAGAGGGAGAAGGAACAAAGGTACTCTCCTATAATCTGGACAGCCAGCAGCTTGAGTCGAAGCCGATCAGAGACACGTACAAGCGCGAAGCGGAGACCCTGGTAGAAATCGAAACCGAGACAGGAACATTCACCCTCACGCCGGAACATCCTGTTTTAACGGGCGGAGACCTGTGGAAAGACGCCGGAGAACTAGAAGAGGGAGATGTACTATCATGGAAATCCTCTCCAGACGGGACAGTTCCCTACTTCTGGGAATTGCTACCTTCTGAAGGAGTTTACATCCCTGACGGCTCCGAGATACTGGAGGAATACAAAACCGCCACCAACTTGAACGACATAGATATTGCTGAGGCGCTGGATATCAGCGCCGGCACGATGTATCACTATAAAACAGGGAAAAAATCTGTTCCCCTCGACGGACTTCTACGAGCAATGGAATATCTCGAATACGATGAGGAGAAAATCGCAGAAAAACTTCCTGTAGTCAAGAGCCGATACGGCAACCCGATACAACTCCCGGAAAGACTGTCAAAGGACTTCCTCTGGCTTGTAGGCCTCATCATAACCGACGGCAACCTCAACAGACAGGAAGACCGGCGGACTGGAAGCGTCTACACAGCCATACGAATCTTCAATACTAATGAGGACATCATCGAAAGGGCGAAATCTGTATTTGGAGAGCTTGGCCTATCTGTTCACCAGGAGGAACGGGAAGGAACCTATCGTCTGGAAGTGGGGAATACCCTCCTCGCGCGCATGCTGCATGACCGTTTCTCGATTCCTTACGGTAAAAAAGCGGATCGGACGCGCATTCCAGATGTGGTGTTCCAGCTCCCGGAAGAACATCGGGGAGCGTTTCTCGAAGGTGTTTTCGACGGAGACGGTTCCTTTACAAGAAGTGACGGAGAAGGTGATTCTTTCCGCGTCCTTTTCTCAACGTCAAGCCAAGAATTTGCCAAGGACCTCCAGAGTCTTCTTTCAAGCCTATCTATAAAGAGCAAAATAAGAGAGGTACAGACAGAACCAACAGTAATAAGGGGTGAAGAACGCAGTTTCAGTGGTTCTAACTACAACGTAGTTTTCCGTTCAAAGGGGCTCATAACACGATTCTCCGAAATCGTTAACCCTGTCAAGACAGATATTCCGCACCCCTCCTACACCTCGTACCACAACGTGGATTCGTTTCATCGCGATAAATTAAATAGCGCAGAAGTCAAGTCCATCGATACGATTAACGACTCCCAGTCTGTCTACAATCTCGAAGTAGCAGATAACAACAACTACATAACAGCTTCTGGCACCGTCCTCCATAACTGTGGCCGCGCCGGCCGGCCGGAACACCACGACGAGGGCCACGCGGTCGCTATCGCCGGCGAGAAAGGGCAGAAGGAGGAGATCAGGGACCGGTACATCTACGGCGAGCCCGAGACCATCTACTCCAAGCTGGCGGTGGAGCCTGTGCTGCGGATGCACGCGCTCGGGCTTGTGGCCACGGGCTTCGCGGCGAGTTTCGAGCAGCTCACCCAGTTTTTCGAGAACACGTTCTACGCGTACCAGTACGGGGAGACGGACGACATCGTGGAGAAGCTGGAGTCTGTGGTGGGCAACCTGGAGGAGTACGGCTTTATTGAGGAAGACGAGGGCGACCTCGCGGCGACGACCATCGGGGAGCGCGTCGCCGAGCTGTACATCGACCCCTATACAGCTCATCATCTCCTGCAGCACATGGAGCAGGCCGAACAGGATGGGGGGACGGACCTGGCGTTCCTGCACAGTCTGTCGCAGACGGTTGAGATGAAGCCGCGGTTCCGTGTCAGGAGCAGCGAGGAGGCGGACGTGGAGGAGATGCTGGCCGAGGCGGAGGGGGAGCTGTTCGACGCGCCGCCGGAGCCGTGGGATCTCGGGTACGACCAGTTCCTGGAGGCATTGAAGACCGGGATGTGCCTGAAGGAGTGGGTGGAGGAGGTGGACGAGGACGAGCTGATGGATCGGTACAACGTGACACCGGGCGGTGTCCGGGCGAAGGTGGAGCAGGCGGACTGGCTGCTGTACGCGTGCAGCGAGCTCGCCACGTTGAAGGAGTGGGGCGATGCGCGGGAGCAGGTGCAGAAGCTGCGGACGCGTGTCAAGCACGGCATCCGCGAGGAGTTGCTGCCGCTGGTGCGGTTCGACCAGGTCGGCCGTGTCCGCGCCCGCGCACTGTACGACGACGGGATCACCACCGCGGGCGATATCCGGGACGCGTCGTTCAACCACCTGAAGAACCTGGTCGGGAAGCGGGCGGCGGAGAACCTGAAAGGGCAGGTCGGGCAGGACAACGTGTTTGATAAGGAGAACATCCTGGACTATATGGGAGGAGATTCCGGGTGATGCCTGCTACACACATGCTGGCCGGGGCACTCATCGGTGCCGCGCTGGCCGCGGTGACAGCGGCGCCGCTTCCGCTGCTCGTGGCAGCAGGCATGGCCGGCGGGGTGTTCCCTGACCTGGACATCGTGCACGCCCACCGCCGTGGTCTCCATTATCCTGTGCTGTACGGCGTCTTGGCGGTAGCGATCGGCGGAGCTGTCGTTCTGACAGGTAGCGGTGCTGCCGTTCTCACCGGGGTGCTGGCAGCGTGGACGCATTCTGTCATGGATATCTTCGCCGGCGCCGAACTGCGGTCGTGGGACAGGTCTGAATGGCGTGATAAGGCGGTCTACGATCATCTGCGGCAGTCGTGGATGCGCCCTCACCGTCTCGTGTACGGCGGATCCTTCCGCGACGCCGCGATCAGCCTCGGAATAGCGATTGCGTTGTTCACTGCACTGCCTACCGCACTGCATACAGCGATTGCCGCCGTACTCCTCCTCGGCCTGCTGCACGCGCTGCTGATACGGTACGTGGCATCACACGTCCCAGGACACCACCCGACGTGGGCGAGCGTAATCCAATCTCTGGTTCGCGGCAGGCTATGACGCCGGCGACTAATAAAAGGGTAGCAACGGCAATACGGGGTAATGGAGACGCTGGTCCGGGTCGACACGGCGGAGCAGGTTGACGAGGTTCTCGAGACGGTTGCCTGGCACGGACACGGCGTCGAGCTGGATATGACGGGGCTGGACGAGCAGGAGTACCGTGCCGTGGCAGACGCGGCGGAGGCGAGCGCTGCCGGGGTGCGAAGCCTGCATTTCGGACGGACCGGGTCGGTGTCGCTGCAGGAGTGGGAACTGTTCCGCGGGCAGCTGAACCAGGTGGTGGAGCGGGCGGACCGGTTCGGCTGCTCGGTCGTAAGTGTGGCGCCGCCGCAGGCGGAGATCGACGAGTCGCACACGGTCAGCGACCTGCAGCAGTTCATGGAGGAGGCGGACAGGTACGCCGGGGATTCGGACATGGAGATCTGCTTCCTGCTGGACGGGTTCATGCACGACCCGGAGATGATGAACACGGCGTTCGACCGGTTGCAGGAGCCGTCGCTCGGTGTGATGGTGGACCTGGCGCTGCTGGTTGACGGGATGGATCCGTTGCCGATCCTGGAGAAGATCGACGTGCAGGTGCGGAAGCTGCGGCTGCCGGTCCCGGTCACCGAGGTCGGCGAGCACCTGGGCGACGTATCCGGGGATGTGATGGTGGTCGCGGACCCGCCGGGATAGTTACTGGTAGAGCTCCTGGAACCACCGGTTTCTCGACTCTCGGGAGAGATAGCGGTTCGAGAAGATTTGTACGTCAGTACAAATCTTCGAACACCCAATGGTACTTGTGCGGACGGTTGAGGAACGCGAGACTGTCCGGCGACTCGATGAGCGTGTACATCAGGATCTCCTTCCGGATACCGAGCTCCGGCACCTGCTCCGGCTCGGCGTGCCGCAGCTCCGGCAGGTCATCGTAATTCTCGTTCGGCAGGAATTCGTCGGCGACGGTCTCGTAGTATGCGCCGCCGCTGTTTTCCTCGATGGCGCCGTACTGCGAGTCGAACCGGGTTGACACCCAGTTCGCCATCTTCAGCGTCTGACGGCCGGGGTTGATGGTGATGTGTCCGTAGCCGGGCGGGATAATCACCTTGTCCCCTGCACTTGCCGCGACGACGACCACATCGACCACAGCCCCGCTTTCATCGCGCTTCTGCAGCAGGTAATGCGCTTTTCCAGCCATCACTTCGTATATTTCCGGGTATGGAACGCCGTTTTCGGCGTCCGGATGGTAGTGGCCTTTCGTCTTCACATATTCCCGTCCGAGCTGTTTCGGCGGGATCACTGTCACGTCGAACCGGAGATCGTTGTCCTGTATCGTGTCGCGGTGCTCGTCCCGGTACAGGTCGCGGTACATGTAGTACAGCGCCTGGTCGTCCGCTTCGCTCGCCCAGTCCTGGTCGAGCAAGAGATCGCACATCTCGTCCAGCATCCGGACGTCCGGCTCCCGCTCCACGTCGCCGAACTTCAGCGTCCTGTTCTTCATGCTGAGAACCGCGCCAGCGAAGTATAAAAAGTGGGCGGGTCAGAGACCGGCGGGACGGACACGTAAGTGCTTCATCCCCGAACTCGCTCGAAGAGCGTGTGAGGATTTGAAGCACGCTAGTGCTTCATGCCCGACGACGCATGGCGTCGGAGGAGTTGAAACACGCTAGTGTTTCATCCCTTCGTGGATGCTGAGGCCGCGTTCGCTGTCGAAGGACTCGCCGCACTGGTCGCAGACGTGGTCGCCCGCTGCTTCCTCTTCCTCTTCGACGGTTTCTCCGTCCTCTGCGATGGACTCCATCTCCTCCTCGAGGTCCTGCGCCTCCTCCAGGCGTTCCTTCAGTGCCTCGCCCTTCTGGTAGCCGCAGTGCGGGCACTCGTCAGCGTACAGGTCGATGCGTTCGCCGCAGTTGGGGCAGTGGATCTGGTTCCGCCTGGCGTTCCACCGGTAGAGAATGTAGGCGATAGCTGCCAGGATGATAACGACCGCCAGCGTCTCCATGCCCTGCGCCATCGGCTTATCCTGCACGTTGGGCGCACCGGCTTATAAAAGTATAGCATCGCAGGAGGCGGGAATATGGACACGCCAGCGCTCATCGTCAACCTGAAGACCTACGAGCACGGATCGGGCAAGGACGCGGAGACGGTTGCTGCGGCGTGCCGGCGCGTCGCCGACGAGACCGGTGCAGCGATCGCGGTCGCGCCGCAGAACGCTGACGTCGACCGGGTATCGGACGCGGTCGACATCCCGGTGCTGGCGCAGCACGTCGATCCTGCGGCGTACGGCTCCAACACCGGGTCTGACCTAGCGGAGACGCTGGCGTTCAACGGCGCGTCGGGCGTGCTCATCAACCATTCCGAGGACCAGGTACCGGTGGACGTGGTCGAGGCGTGCGTGAACCGGGCACACGAGGCTGGGCTGGAGACCATCGTCTGCGCTGAATCCCCTGTCATGGCGGAGACGGTGTCCGCGTTCTGGCCTGGTTTCGTCGCGTTCGAGCCACCGGAACTGATCGGCGGCGACGTGTCCGTCGCCTCGGCACAGCCGGGCCTGGTCGAGGAGGCGGTCGAACGCAGCGACGTGCCGGTCCTGACCGGGGCCGGCGTGAAGGGACAGGAGGACGTGGAGAAAGCAGTGGAACTCGGGACCGAGGGCGTGCTGGTGGCGTCCGGCGTGGTGAAGGCTGCGGAGCCGGAGGAAGCGGTGCGGGAGCTGGTTGCAGGGTTTGACGCATAACTTCTATGAGGTATCCAGGTGGAAGAGGTAGGCCTGGCCTTCGTCCGGGGCCGGGTCTGTACTGATAGGAACGTGATCTCTGTATATTTCTCCTCCCTCCGGATCTGGAAAGTCTCTCATCACGTACATACGTCCGACTTCTTCATCGACCGGGGCAACGTCGCTGACGCCGACGTCAGCGCTGTATAGACTCCTCCACACAGTTTCCTCGTCCAGTGATTTCTGTGGCGAGCTGTAGAACCAGACGAAGCCGCTGTCGCCCACCGCCTGCTGGAGTGCGTCGACTACCGGGTCGAAGGAGCCATGATCTTCATACATCCAGTCCGGAACATTGTTTGCATAAACGATATCTCCTGTCTGGCCTGTCTTCTCGATCGGTTCAGTCGCGATGGTGTCCGGCCGCTTGACGCCGCATCCAACTTCGAACTGTTCCAGAATGTGCGGATAAATATCCTCCTTCCTGTGCACCTTGTAACTGACATTTCTCCGGCCTTCCGAATCGTGGGCCGGATACGGGTTGAAGAAACGGCCGGGAAATTCGAAAAGGCTGTTGACCGGATCCATCGAGAAGGCATCGTCCTCTGCGGCAACAGATTTGTATCTGTCCCTGATGCGGTTAAGGTCGTTCTCGGGAACGGTCAGTTCTGAGTACCCATCATCCTCCCACTCATCTGGCAGCGAGGCATCGGTCCGCGGGGATATAAACGCTGCCTGTCGGGCGTCCTTGGGCTTTGCATCCCCCGCGAGCATGTCGATCTGGACGCGCTGGAACAGCGCCGTAACCTTGTTCGCTTCGACAGTATGGACTGGTGCATCCGTATGAGCTGCCTTGTATCCACCTGCATTCAGGACATCGCCGACGAAGAGGGCGGAATCCTGGTCCAATTCAGCACCGTGCTGCTGGAAGATGTCAGCGGCGGCCGCGACAGTCTGGAACGACTGATTCGGGTACGGATACATATTTAACTACTTTAAAGTCACACTATTTAAAAATTTGGGTTTTGTGGTGTCTCGCCAGAATGAGACCGTTCAGGAGGGATGCTGCGAGATACTACCACGACATCATCGAAGCTCGAACTCGATGCGTTCGACGTCCGCGCCCTTGGAGACGCGGTCGGTGATGTTGATCTCGCCGATGTCGCTGAGCCGGTCGACATGGGTGCCGCCGCACGGGCACAGGTCCCAGTCGTCGATGATGACGACCCGTAACGGGTCGACGTGGTCGGGGATGAGGTCCAGGTTGGTGCGGCCGTCCGGCACCTGGCCCTCCACCTCGTCGCGCGGCAGCTCTTTCTTCTCCACCGGCAGATCGTCCTGTATCACCGCGTTCGCCTCCTGCTCGATGCGTTCCACGTCCCCGTCGTCGAACTCGGCAGGCTCGAAATCGATGCGGGACCGGTCCTCGTGGATCTGGTTGCCGGCGGTCGTCGCGTCGTACTCGTCCAGCACGACGCGGGACAGGACGTGCTGGGCGGTGTGCATCCTGCGGTGTTGCTCCCGCCGCTCCGCATCCACCTGGCCGTGCACCTGCTCGCCGGGGCCGGGCAGCGCGCCGTCGACGTTCTCCACGTAGTGTTTGACATCCCCGTGATCCTTCTGCACGTCCACCACGTCCGCGGTCCCGCCGCTCCATTCCAGTGTGCCGTGGTCTGCGGGCTGGCCGCCGCTCTCGGCGTAGAAGTATGTACCGTCCAGCACCACGTAATCCTCTCCTGTGGTTTCGACCGTTGCATCGAACTCGGTGACGTCGTCCTGGTCCGGCAGGTAGCGGAGCTCGGTCATGTTCCTGTACCGGGGCGTGACGGTTTTATACGTTCATCCCTCGACGCTGCGGGACAGGATCCAGTCCATGACCCGTGTGGGGAGGAGGCAGGCGAGCTTCGGGGCGAGCCAGGCCTGCCAGGTCACCGTGTACCGCGGCCGTGGCCGTGTCGTGGTCGCGGCCGTGGCGACGACACCGCCGGCCTTCTCCGGGGCCACGCCGCCCAGCGACCTGTCGAGTACATTGCGGTACCGGTCGGTGTACGCGGACTCACCGGTGTACGTTTCGAGGTGGTCGCGGCCGCGTTCGTTGAACCCGGTGCGGACCGGTCCCGGCTCGACGATGACGACATCCACCCCGGTCGGCCGCATTTCGTGCCGCAGCGCGTCGCTGAACCCCTCCACGGCGTGCTTGCTCGCTGCATATGCGCCCCAGAACGGGGCGGCGATGCGGCCGGCCATGGAGGAGACGTTGACGACGCGGCCGTCCCGCTCCCGAAGCATCGGTAGGGCGGCCTGTGTCACGGTCCACATCCCGAACAGGTTGGTGTCGAAGTGCTGCCGCACCGTCTCGATGTCCATGTCCTCGACGGCGCCGAGCGCCTGGTACCCGGCGTCGTTCACCAGGACATCGAACTGTTCCCTCTCAACGACCTCCTGCACCCGGTCGCGGTCGCTCACGTCGCCCTGGTAGGTGGCCACCGCGTCCGGCAGCTCCGCCAGCGCGTCCCCGTCGAGGTCGTACGCGGCGACGTCGTGGCCCGCCTCCACCAGCTGCTCCGCGGCGGCACGGCCGATCCCGTTCGCGGCACCGGTGATGAACACCTTCATCCCTGGCCACCGCTGCCGATGACGGTAGAAACGTGTTCGAGCATCTCCTCCAGCAGGAACCCGGGTCCGTGGTCGTCCAGCGCCCGGTCCCCGGCGGTGCCGTTGACCTGTGCAGCGGTGGTGGCGGCGTCGAACGGGGCGAGGCCCTGCGCCAGGAGGGCTGCGGTGATGCCTGTGAGGATGTCGCCGGTCCCGCCGCGTGTCATGTACGGGTTGCCTGCATCGACGGTCTCCGTCCGCCCGTCCCCGGAAACGATGTCGACCGCGCCTTTGAGCAGGACGGTGCAGCCGAGGTCGGCGGCGGCCTGTTCGACAGCGGTCCTGCGCTCCCCGATCGTCGTGGACACTGCGGCGCCTGTCAGCGCCTCGAAATCGCCGGCGTGCGGCGTTACCACGGACCCGTCAAGCACAGCAGGGTCGTCAGCGGCCGCGTGGATGGCGTCCGCGTCCACCACTGCAGCGCCGTCGTACCGGTCTAACAGTTCCACGACCGCGTCCTGTGTCTCCCTGGTGCGGCCGAGGCCGGGCCCGACGGCGAGACAGTCCACGTCGGCTGCGAGGTCGATCACGGTGTCGACATGGCCGTTCTTCAGGTATTTCCCGTCAATCGGTGCTGTGACGAGGTTGAGTGCGAAGGAGGCGGTGATGTCGGCGCTGCGGCGTGGCGCGGCAACTGTGACGAGGTCTGTTCCGGCCCGGAGAGCGCCCATCGATACAATCGCCGGTGTATTGGAGTACTGGTTCGACCCGCCGACCACGAGGACGTGTCCGTGATCGCCTTTTACGGCGTTTTCGGTTCGTTCCGGTAGTTCTCCACGGGTTCCGGGCATACAGCGTTGATTGTGGTGCGGCGGCATAATAAGGTTTATAATTGCTCGTGTATTACGAGGTATTACGATTCCTCATGAAGGCGATCGAGGACGTGACAGGGCAGCGCGTATTAACGCGGATCGACATCAACGCGCCGGTGGAGGACGGCGAGGTCCAGTCGACGAAACGGTTCGAGCGCCACGCCGAGACCATCCGGCAGCTCGTGGAGCAGAACGAGACGGTGGCGGTCCTCGCGCACCAGGGCCGGCCGGGCCGTGACACGCACGTCTCCTTGGACCAGCACGCGGACATCCTCGAGGAGGAGGCCGGCGTGCCGGTGCGGTACGTGGACGACAACGTCGGCGAGGATGCAATCGAGGCGGTGAGACAGTCGGACGGGGACGAGGCCGTGTTGCTGGAGAACGTCCGGTTCCTCGACGAGGAGCTGGAGAACCAGAGCCCGGAGGAGCACGCTGAATCCGAGCTGGTGCAGACGCTGAGCCAGTATTTCGACGTATACGTGAACGATGCGTTTTCAGCCGCACATAGACCGCATGCCTCGCTGGTCGGGTTCGCACCGGTGATGGAGGCGCGGGCGGGCCCGGTGATGCAGCAGGAGTGGGAGCACACGTCCACGGTGCGGAACGGTCTGGAGAGGGATACGGCGATGCTTGTCGGCGGGAAGAAAGCGAGTGATGTGATCCAGGTGATGGAGGAGCTGGTGGAGGAGGTGGACGACTTCCTCGTGTCCGGGCTGGTCGGGGAGCTGTTCCTCCGCGCAGAGGGACACGACGTCGGGTACGACGTGCGGCAGGACGATACGTTCATGCATGAGCAGTGGCTGGAGAACCGGGACCGCATCACCTACCTGCTGGACAACTACCGTGACAAATTGCACCTGCCGCAGGACCTCGCGTTCTTCAACGGTGCGGAGGTGCGGGAGGAGGTACCAATCGAGGAGGCGGCGAAGGAGAAGCCGTACTGGGATGTCGGCCGCCGCACCGTGGAGCAGTTCTCTGACGTCATACAGGACGCGGAGGCGGTGTACGTGAAAGGAGCTCCAGGCGTGTTCGAGGACGACCGGTTCCGGTACGGCACCAGGCAGATGCTCGAGGCGATCCGCAGCTCGGCGGAGTTCTCGGTCGTCGGCGGCGGGGATACCGCGAGAGCGGTGGACCTGTGCGGGTTCGACGATGCAGATTTCTCCCATGTCTCCATCGCCGGCGGCGCTTACATCCGCGCATTGACCGGTGAGGAGCTGCCGGCGGTACAGGCACTGGAGGAGCACGGATAGTCATGGAGCTAGTCCTGGATCTCGACGACCTGGGCCAGGATGACACCGCCACGGTCGGCGGGAAAGCGGCCAATCTCGGGGAGCTGGCGCGTCTGGACGTCCCTGTGCTGCCCGGGTTCACGACGACGAGCGAGGCGTACGACCGGTATGTGGAGGCGGCAGGGATCGCGGACGAGATCCGCGGCATCCTGGACGACACGGATATCGAGGACACGGACGCGCTGGCCGCGGCGGGCGAGGACATCCGCGACCTGTTCGAGACTGCTGCGATGCCGGACGAGCTGGAGGCAGCGGTCCGGGACGCGTACCAGGGCCTGGCGGAGGAGCTGGGGGAGGAGGAGCCGGCAGTGGCAGTGAGAAGCTCGGCGACGGCGGAGGACCTCCCGGAGGCGAGCTTCGCCGGGCAGCAGGAGACCTTTCTCAACGTGGAGGGCGCGGACGACCTGGTCGAGGCGTTGAAGGGGTGTTACGCGTCGCTGTTCACTGACCGTGCTATATCGTACCGGGACGAGCGCGGGTTCGACCATTTCGATGTGAAGCTGTCGTGTATCGTGCAGGTGATGGGCCGGGCGGATACCGGTTCCTCGGGGGTGATGTTCACTATCGACCCGGACTCGGGGTTCGACGACGTGGTGGTGATCGAGGCGTCGTACGGCCTGGGCGAGATGGTCGTGCAGGGCGACGTGAACCCGGACGAGTTCGTGGTGTTCAAGCCGACCGGCGGTATCGTCGACCGGGTGAAGGGGGAGAAGGAGCGGCGGATGGTGCTGCGGGACGGGGTGAACACTATCGAATCGGTGCCGGACCGAGAACGAGAGGAGTACGCGTTGACGGACGAGCAGGTGCGGGAGCTGGCGACGTACGCGGAGCAGATCGAGGAGCACTACGGCACCGCCATGGATATCGAATGGTTGCTGGACGGTGAGCGCGGCGAGGTGTTCATCGTGCAGGCGCGGCCGGAGACGGTGCACTCGCAGGAGGGACGGAACGTCATCACGGAGCACCGGCTGGAGGAGGAGGACGGCGAGGTCCTGGCGGAGGGGGTGGGCATCGGGAACCGGATCGGCAGCGGCACGGTGACGGTGCTTGACAGCCCGGAGGAGATGGACCGGTTCAGCGAGGGCGAGGTCCTTGTCACGGAGCAGACGGACCCGGACTGGGAGCCAATCATGAAGGAGGCGGGCGCGATCGTGACGGAGAAGGGTGGGAAGACCTCCCATGCCGCCATCGTCAGCCGCGAGCTCGGGGTGCCGGCGGTGGTCGGCGCTGCGGATGTGCGGCGGCGGGTGCGGGACGGCCAGGCGGTCACGGTCGACTGCACCGGGTCGACGGGGACGGTGTACGACGGCGACCTCGCGTACACGGTCGAGGAGCGGGAGCTGGACGAGGTGCCGGAGACGGAGACGGACGTGATGCTTATCCTGGGCGACCCGTCGACGGCGTTCTCGCACGCGGCGCTGCCGGTGGACGGGGTGGGCCTGGCGCGGGAGGAGTTCATCATCGCCTCGCGCGTCGGCGAACACCCGCTGCACCTTATCGACCAGGGCGAGGAGGACCGGTTCGTGTCGGCGCTGCGGTCCGGGATCGCCCGGATCGGGGCGGCGTTCTACCCGGGAAAGGTGATCGTCCGGTTCTCTGATTTCAAGACGGACGAGTACCGCGGCCTGACAGGCGGGGAGGAGTACGAGGCGGAGGAGTCGAACCCGATGCTCGGGTGGCGCGGGGCCGCACGGTACTACGACGAGGAGTTCCGGGAGGCGTTCCGGCTGGAGTGCGAGGCGATCCGGCAGGTCCGCGAGGAGGTGGGGCTGGACAACGTTACGGTGATGGTGCCGTTCTGCCGGACGCCGGACGAGGCTGACAGGGTGCTGGACCTGATGCAGGAGTACGGGCTGGACCCGGAGACGCTGGAGACGTTCGTGATGGCGGAGGTCCCATCGAACATCGTGCTGGCGGACGCGTTCGGGGAACGGTTCGACGGGTTCTCCATCGGGTCGAACGACCTGACACAGCTGACGCTCGGGGTGGACCGGAACTCGGAGAAGCTCGCGTACCTGTTCGACGAGGACAGCCCTGCGGTGAAGCGGTCCATCAAGCAGCTTATCGAGCAGGCACAGGTGCAGGGCTGCGAGGTCGGGATCTGCGGCGACGCCCCGTCGACCATCGAGGGATACGCGGAGTTCCTCGTCGAGGCGGGCATCGACTCCATCTCGGTGACGCCTGACGTGGCCCTGGAGACGCTGGAGAATGTTGCTGCGGCGGAGAACGACCAGTAAGCGTCCTTTCCGCGGTACCTGCCGCCTGAAACAGGTTCGAATGGACTAGAAGGTTGTTATTCAATCCGCGCTCCGCTTCCATCGTGATTTTGAGGCGGCTTTTTATGCATTCTATGACGCGCTAGGAACCATGAATCGGTCGGCACGGCAACAATTTAAAAATCGGGAGTTGAGAACGGGGATTATGGACGTAACAACGGATGCCCTCGAGGAGACCCGGTCAGCCCAGACCTGGCTTTCTGATCATTTCCAGGAGCTTCGGGAGCGGTACTCCGGCAATTTTGTCGCGATCAAGGATGAGGAAGTGAAAGCGGCTGCCCCGACGACTGAGGAACTCAAGGACGAACTGTCTAGCAACGGGACCGACCCATCGACCACGCTCATCAAGTATATCCGGGAACGAGGGCAGGTCGTTATCCGGTAGGATATGCGGACCGTCGATCTGGATATTCTCGAGGATGAAGCGGCTGAGGAACAGTACGGAGAGATTGTTCTATCCGGGCTTGTCAGCCCGCCCCAGGTGCACAGCATCCAGCGAGGAGTGTTCGTCATCGACACCGGCAGTCCAGCGTCCATCCTCGGACACGAGCTGGTTGACCTCCTTGACATCCCTGTTTCACCCCTCAGCTTCGACATCCCTGGGCATATGGCCGGGGAAAAGCTGGAATTCGCTCCGCTCCCTGATGTCGAGTTCAGTTTCCTGACCGGGGAGAACCGGTTTGAAGGTACACTAGATTTTGAAATCCCGCGGTATTTCAGAGAGGGTGGCCCGCCCATCGATTCGGTGCTGGGGCTGGACTTCCTGGACCTGTTCGATCTCCGGCTGGAGGTCGATTACAAGGGCCGTCACCGGGCGTTCCTTCACATCCCGGAGGACCACATACAGTAGCGTCCTATCCCTGTGAACTGTCGATCAGTCCCTGCACCCGCCGCGAGAACTCCTCCTTCAACTCCTCAAAGTCTTCCTGCGTCTCCGCCTCCACGGTCAGCCGTATCACAGGGGAGGTGTTGGAGGCGCGGACGAGGACCCAGCCCTCCTCCAGCTCCACACGGACGCCGTCGGTCGTGTCCGTGTCCCCGTATTCGTCCGACAGCTCCTGCTGCAGCTGCTCCACGATCTCGAACTTCCTGTCGGCGGGGGCGTCGAAGCTGATGCGGTCCCGCTCGTATACGGGCAGGTCGTCGACGGCGGCGGACAGCGACCTGTCCAGCTGGTTCACGGCATCAGCGACGGCGAGCGATGCGGCGACCGCGTCGTCCAGCGGGAAGATTCTGGAGACGGCCATGTGCCGTGATTTCTCGACGCCGAGGCATGCTTCGCCTGCGAGCACCTCGCGGAACAGGTAGCTGTGGCCGACCCGTGTCCGCACCACTTCCGCGCCGTACTCCTGTGCGACGTCCTCGATGAGCCGGGAGCATTCGACGTTCGCCACCACCGGGCCGTCCTCCTCCGGCAGGATGTGCTGCATGACCACCGCGGCGGTCTGCTCGGCGGACAGTACGCGGCCGGTGTCGTCGACCACGGCCAGCCGGTCGGCGTCCCCGTCGTAGGCGACGCCGATGTCGCGGTCCCCGTCGGCCATCATGTCCCGGAGCGCCTGCAGGTTCGCCGAGGTCACGTCGGACGGCCGGTTCGGGAACGACCCGTCCGGGTCGCAGTGCATGCACTCGGTGGTGGCGCCTGCTTTCCAGAAGGTGTCTGCCGCAACGATGGACGCGGCACCGTTCCCCGGGTCGACGACCACGTCCAGGCCGTCGAGGTCGACCAGTCCGAGCAGGTGTCGCTGGTACGGCGCCAGCACGTCCACCTCCTCCACCCCGCCGTCGCCGCCGGTCTCGACCTGTCCGGGCATGTTCTCCCGGACGGCGTCGTTCTCCTCCTGGACGTAGCCCGTGCCGTCAGGGTGTGCGAACTTCACCCCGTTGTACCCCTGTTCGAGGTGCGACGCGGTGATGTACGCGGACGGGAGCGTGTTCTCCCGGCCGTGGAACAGGGCCGGGCCGTACGGCACCAGACCGGCATCGGTGACGTCGACGCCCTGGCCGGTAAGGCCGCGGACCAGCGCCTCCTCCAGGCCGGGACTGGAATCGCGGACGTCCCGGCCGACCACCACCTTCTGTTCGCCGTCTTCCTGCAGCACGCGGGCGAACCCGGCGCCGATCCGCGCCATCACGTCCTCGTCGAGCTGGTCCGGGACGCTGCCGCGGACGTCGTACGCCCGGAAGATGTCATTTACCGGCATATGCGGGCTTCCTCGCCTATTTTTAAATAACGAGCGGGACTGTACGGTATGTCGCGGGACGGGATCACACCGGTCGTGGCGATGACCCTTCTCCTGTTCATGACGGTCGCCATCGCCGGCGGCGCCTACGTATGGTTCTCCGGAATCATGCAGCAGTCGCAGGCGGAGACGACGCAGCGGTTGAACACGGAACTGACGGTCAAAGATGTGCAGTGCAGTGGGAGCGAGGTCATGCTTGCGCTCACGAATACAGGAAGCACCGAGCTTCCGGGTACCGCATCTGTGTTCCTGTACCGGGTCGCCGACGGCAACCTGGTTGCGAACCGTGACATCGATACCTCGCCGTATGCGTTCGTACAGCCGGGAGAGTTCGGCCAGATCACTGTGGCGATGCCGACGCTCATGGAAAACGAGCGGTACCGTGTACAGTTCGAGGCGGGGGAGGCGTCGGTGTCCGCCACCTGCGACGGCCAACCGCTCTATTTCGGGTTCGACACGCGGAAGAACCCGCCGAAGAAAACCTTTTCCTACAGCTCTATCTGGGACGTGGACCAGTCCGCGCACGCCTCGCACTGCGGCCTCCCCTGTACGGACTGGTGCGGTGATGTCGGCGGTATCAATGCAAAGGACGAGGAAGACAGCGGGTACAACAGATGCGCACCGCTGAACGGGTCCGCCCAGCTGTACATCCGGCACAGCTCCACGGCCACCTCGACGGCGTTTGACCTCTCGCAGCTGGACACGGCAACACTCTCCTTCTGGTGGCGCGGCCACTCGTTCGACGGCGACGACGAGAAGGCGGAGGTATACGTGTACGACGGGTCCTCGTGGACCCAGGTCATCTGCATGGAGGGCGGGAACGACGGTGTCGATAACGGCTGCGTGGTGGAAGACGACGTGGCGTGGCACAAGGAGACCGTCGATATCTCGCCGTACCTGAACGACCAGTTCCGGGTCCGTGTCCAGGGCTCGCCCGGGTCGTGGGATGATCTCTGGGTCGATTCGATGCGGATCACACAGTAAGCCATTTTTAAGGCTTTCTCGTCTGTCTACGGGTATGCCCACCGGCCAGCTCCTTGAGAACCGGGTCCGCGTGTACGACGACTGGGACAGTATCTTCGAGGAACTGTACTACGGGAAAGAACAGGGCGAGTACCTGGAGCTGTCGCTGGTGGAGGCGATGCACCTGGTGGAGCGGGACGAGCTGGAGGTCGTGGAGGGCGAGGACGGCGACGGGCCGCTGTCCGTCGAGGAGCTGCACGACCGGTTCGTGGACCGGGACGACGAGTTCGCGGAGAAGTACGCGGTGTACGCGGACCTGCGGGACCGCGGCTACATCGTGAAGTCGGGGTTCAAGTTCGGGGCGCACTTCCGGGTGTACCCGCGCGGGGTGAACCCGTACAAGGAGGGGCCGAAGGAGCAGCGGGAGCACACGCAGTGGGTGGTGCACGCGGTGACGCAGGAGCAGACGTTCACGTATACGGATATCTCCCGGGCGGTCCGGCTGGCGCAGAACATCCGCGCCACCATGTTATGGGGCGTGGTGGATTCTGAGGAGGAAGTGACGTACTACCGTGTGGAGCACATGACGCCGTGAGCCGCCACACTTTTTAATCGGCCAGCTCATCCGATTCGTTGATGGCCGACGCATCGAACGACTTCTCCTCCCTCATCGGCGCGGACATCGATGTGGACTGGAAAGACGTGAAGAAGGAGAGAAAGCGTTCGGCGCGCCGGTCCTAGCTCACCGCGGAAGCACGCCGGACGGCGCCCGCTGCTGCTGGACCTCGGTGGAGATCGGCGCGTTCTGGAACAGGAACTTGCCGTCCTGAGAGACGTACACGGTCAGCGTCTTCGTCGTCCGCGTCTTGTTCGCCGGGACGCTGTACAGCTGGCCCTTGAACGGGTTGGGCTCGACCACGTAGGAGATGGTGGTCTCGTAGAAGGTGGTGCCCGGGATGCGTGTATCGTTTTTGACGGAAACGACAGACAGGTTGTACGTGAACGGATAGGAGAACGGCCCGGTCTGCAGCTTCTTGATAGCCTTCTGCGCGGCCGCGTCGTGCGATACGGTCGCGACACTGCTCTCGTCCGGGTGCGGGTGGTCGGCGACGGCCTGGCCGGTCGGCGTGGATACCGCGGCGGGACCGGTCATCAACGTGTTCGCGGCGAACCCGGCGAGGAAGAACCCTGCGAGCAGCACCGCCACGATGACGCCGCTGCGCAGCACTGCGTCGTCGGCGTCCATACCGTTCTGCGGGGTGTCGAAGCTTTAAGTGGGTTCTGCTGCGGGGGCAAACAATTATGTACACGGCGCGGGAACACCAGGTTCATGGAGTCGCGGAGCGGTGTGTCGGCGCTGATATCGCTTGTCATCTACACCGGGATCGTGGTGGCGGCGGTCGGCGTCGTGTTGAACGTGGGCGGGCCGGTGCTGGACCGGATGCAGGACACGGCGGCGATCCAGAGCAGTATCGACACGTTGACAGGGCTGGACGAGCAGATCCGGAGTGTGGCGGCGGAGGGGACGTACAGCTCCCGGACCGCCACGCTACGGTTCCAGCGCGGCCAGTACAGGTTCGACAACGAGACAGGTGAGCTATACTACCGGATCGAGACCGGGTCCAACTTCATCTCGTCGCACTCCGCGTTCCAGCGCGGCCCGGTGCTGATCAGCGCGGACGCGGACGTGTCGGTGACACGGAGCAGTGTGAACGGGACGAACTGTTACATGATGACCAACCAGTACCTGGAGGCATGTATCCGGGCGCTGAACCAGAGCTTCGACGCCTCGAATTATCAGCAGCTTGTCGGGCTGTGGCAGATGGACGCGGGGTCGGGCCAGTACGTGAACGATACGTCGCAGTACGGGAACACGGGGACGCGCGGCGCGTCCAGCAGCGGGGAGTCGTCGGACCCGACATGGGTGGACGGCCGGCACGAGCAGGGCCTGGAGTTCGACGGGTCGGACGACTATGTGAACGTGTCGGGCCACGTGACGGAGGGGCCGGCGGTGACGGTGACGGCCTGGGTGAACACGACAGCGGGCGGGACACGGACCGCAGTTTCGGTCGGTGACTACGTCCTGCTGCAGCCGGTGGTGAACGGGGGTGCGGGCGAGGCGAAGTTCTACGACGGCAGCGGGTACCATACGACGTCGTTCTCGACGGCGGTGAACGATGCCGCGTGGCACCACGTCGCATATGTGTTGCGGCCGGCGCAGGACGAGCAGGCGGTGTATGTTGACGGGGATCTCGACACGTCGACGACGTATACGGCGAACGTGTCGTTCGACGGCGACCTCGCCGCGGACACCACGATAGGTGCCAACGCGTCGGGCACGTCGGGGAACTGGAAGGACGAGATCGATTCGGTCCGCGTGTACAACCGGTCGCTGACCGGGCAGGAGGTGGAGTGGCTGGCGCTGGCGGAGGCGGACCTGGACTATATCAACACGTCGGAGCTGCTGGTGCACTACAAGAACACGAAGATGGGGACGGACCTGGACCCGACGGTCGAGGTGAAGGTGAACGAGAAGAACGCGACGGAGGTCGGCACCGGGTACACCACGGCGGAACGGCTCGGCCCGAACCTCGGCCGCGGCCGGGTCACGGCAACTGTGAACAGCGACTACGGCCTGGACTACGACGCGCACTTCGACCTGCTGAGCGGTGCGGACTTCCTGAAGGTGGAAGTGAACGACCAGTGAGCCGGGCGTCGTAGGGTGCCGGGCGAATGGTGCAGCTGGTGTGACAACCCAGCCCCGCTGGCCGGCCCGAACACAACCAGTCGAGGCCGAGGCGTGCGACATTTCCGCACTGTCAACGGTCAGGAAACGAATTCAATGTGGTTCTCCATCTCCCCGGAAGAAAGCATATCAGCAATCTCTCCGATACGCCGTAGAACCAATCGCACCGGAAGCTCCGGAGAGGTAAGAAATATGATGCCAGGATGCTCTTCGCGCTCCATCGCGAGACGGAGGAAGTCCTGATCCGCTGTTAGAATTACAAGCCCTTCCTCACGTGCATATGTGAGGTGATTCCTGTCGGGTACGGAGCGGCGATCTGACTCTTCAACCGTCAGGACGCTGTGACCTCGCCTCCGAAGCCCTTCAACAACGCCTGGGCGGATGTGCTCGTCCGCGAAGAAACGCAACAGGGCTACACCTTGGAGCTGTACTCTTTCTTTGCCTCGGCGAGGAGTTTCTCCTTCTCTTCCTGCTCCTCCTGCATCTCTCCCTGATGTGCGTACCAGTAGGAGATGGCGGCGTGGACATCGGCGAGACTGATGTCAAAGATGTCGGCGATCTCTTCGGGTGACGTCCCGGCCCTGTAGTGCGAGAATATATCTGATACACGGATGCGCGTCCCGTCGATACGGGCGGCTCCGCCCATCACGTCCTCGTCCTTCAATATACCAGTCCCTGCCGATTCTTCCTCGACTGTTTCAGGCATACAGAGAGATTAAGCTCCAACGTATTTAAAAGGAGGCCAAAATTCCAGAATACTGGCGTATCACCCCTTTTAACGCCGATACTGTATTCTGGAATCATCCTATCGTCGCCAGCGCGTCAACTAGCACTTTCGCGCCCGCCTTGACGAGGAGATGGAAGCTGGTGAAGTCGACGGTGAGTGCGCCGGTGGCGGTGACGTTCACCTTGTGCGGGCTCGGGATTTCGACGTTGCCCGGTGCGTCCTGGGTGTCGTCGATGGTGCAGTTGGTGTCGATGACCCAGTCACCGCAGCCGGGAGCGGAGCACAGCCAGTCAAGCCCGGCCTCTTCCGTATGCAGCGAGATGTCCTCCACCGCGGACGAGTTCTCGGGCGTCGCACCTTTCCTATGGAAAGAGTGCTCGAACATGATTCCGGAGGAATCATGTGACGGTCGTGGAGAGGTTCACCTGCACCTGCCCGTACCTGTGCGGTCCCAGGGAAAGGTTGGTGCTCTGGTTGTCCGAGGAGAACCCGGTGAACCCGCTGGCGTGCGCCACGGATGCTTTCTCCACGGTCGGCGGCCCGAAGTCCCCGCTCAACATGTTGA
>JAXIOB010000002.1:8608-27198 GCA_034190585.1 Asbonarchaeaceae archaeon (SeqCode) | reverse complement strand
TCACGGGTCGCCAGCACGATCGTATCGATATCATCCCGGACGATGGCCTCCATCGCCGCGACCGCGAGGTACACATCCACGTCGCTGTCCTCGTCCTCCGCCTCGCCCACCCCCAGGACTGGTTCGAACCCCTGCGACACGACCGCCTCGATGAGCTTGTCGGAGGCGTACTGGTTGAGGAATACCTTGGCGACAGTGATAGAACCCCGTTCCTCTAGCTGTCCACGCAACGCGTCTAGGTCGACGTCGAACTCGTTCCGGAGGATGTTCGGCCCGTCCATGAACAGCGCGATGTTGTTCCGCCGCAGCCCTTTCCGCAGCTTCCTGAACAGCATCGTTATTCGAGACTCCGTTTGATCCCGCGGAGAACGTCGAGAATCTCCTGGTTCTGGTCCTCGATCCGCCGCAGCACGTCCACAGTATCCGGTGCACCTTCCTCTCCACCTGCCGTCCCTGTCGCCGATACCTGTGAAGAGTGGTCCGCGGCGTCGGACTGTGGCTGTCCTGTTCCTTCTTCAGACGCCGACTGCTGCGGTGCCGTGTCCTGTGGCGCTGCCGCCTGTGGTTCTGCGCCGCCGGCAGCTGTACCGCTGTTCTCTGTGTCGTCCAGGCCTCCGTCGCCGAGGACTTCGATATCCGTGTCCGACGATGTCTCTGACTCTTCCGGGTCCTCCCGTTCCTCTGCCTCGTCCTTCAGCTGGTCGAATGGCATACTGTCATCATCGTCGTCCGTTGTTGCCCCGGTTTCATCACGGATATCATCTTTCACAGAGTCATAAAAAGCCATAGTATCCCCTACAGCACCGAGCCGACATCCGCATCAGTATCCGACGTATCGTCAGCACCTGTCAGCTCTTCCAGTAATTCGATGATCCGCTCGTTCTGCTCCACAAGCCGGTCGACGCCGTCTTCCCGGCGGCCACGGCCGCTGCTGGACGTGTCGGAACCATTATCGTCCGTACTCCCTGCCGTGTCCATCCCTGGCAGGATGAACTCGTCCGACGAGTCCTCTCCACTGTCGTCGGAGCCCCTGTCAAAATCGTAGGACTGGGATCGGTCGCGTGGCTTTATCTCGACCTCGTCCTCCGTCCCCCGGATCCTGTCGAACAGCCCCATGCGACTCACCGACGCCCCCCACCGCCCATCTGGTCGCGGATATCTTCGAGCAGCCCGATGATTCTGTCGTTCTGGTCCTCGATCCTGCCGAGCCGGTCGTCGCCCTCGCCGCCAGGCTCCGGGAGGTCAAGGTTGTAGTCCCGCGGCGGCTCCGGCGGCTCACTGTCCGGCCCCGGTTCATCTCTCTGCGGCGGGTTCCGGCCTTGCTGAGGGTTCCGCCTCTGCTGCGGCCCACGCTGCTGTCCTCCAGGCCGCCCCTGCTCCGCTGCCGCCGGGCCGGGCCCTGCATCCTCCGGCGGCGGGAGATCGATATCGTCGTCCGGCGGTGTATCGGACGGCCGGTCAACGTCCAGCGACGAGCCACGGCCACCACGGTCAGGCCCTGGCCGGTCGGCCGGCGCACCACGTGGTTCGTCCCGTGACGGGCCGCGCGGCGGTTCCTCGCCGCGGCCGCCTGCCGGCGGCGGTGCCGGCTCACCACGGTCCTGCGGAGACTCCCGTGGACCGCCGTGCTGCGGTGGCTGCGGGCCAGATGGGTCCGGGCCCGGCCCCGGGCCTCGGTCCTCTGCCGGCGGGCCCTGTTGCGGTGGCTGCCGCATCTTCCCCTGTGGTGGCGCCGGATTGCCGCCGCCTCCAAACCGTTCGCGTATCGAATCGAGAATTCCCACGTGTTCCACCTACGACAGCTTTATATTGCCCTCTACCGACACACTGCATGTAACCGCCTTAAGAAGGTTACGGAGACTGGATATGGGAAAAGGATACTGCCAGCACGGCTGTTACCCGATTGATAAGCGGTGGCACGGCGGCGGCCTGGTCGGGGAAGTCGATGGTGAAGAGTTCCCCATCGACAGCATCTTCGACCTCCGGGAGTTCATCCGGCGGAAGGGCGGTGGGAGCGTTGCCTCAAACCATGAGGAACTGATGAACGGTGTGAACGCTGCAGAGTCGCTCCTGAAGGAGGAGCAGCCGAACGACGAGCCCTACGTCCTCCCTGAAGGCGGGATGGACCGGTCCGACCCGATCCACGAGAAGATAAAACGGCGGGGCGTCTCCATCTCCGACGTGGGGAGCCAGGCGCACGCCACCGGCGCCTACCTGGAGATCCTCGACCAGCTGACAACGTTCTACAAGTTCGACGCCGTAACGGTGAAGGAATGGTACCGTGCCAGCCCGCAGAGCAACCTCCACGACGAGCTCAGGCAGCGCCGGCAGCAGGCCGAGCAACAGGTCAACCGCGTCCTCTCCAACCTGCAGGACCTGTACGAGCAGAAACAGTTGCTTGAGCACGACCTGCGGCGGCTTGAAGAGCGGAAGGCCCATTTCGATGCGCCGGAGGAGCAGGAGGTCGAGGGCGAGGGATACGAGGACGAGCTGAAGGCGGATTTCGTCGACCTCGTGGACCAGCACACCGGACGGCACAGCATCCTGCAGATGCAGCAGAACAACGTGTTCCCGTCCATCACCGCGGACTTCTACCAGATGAGCGGGCTGGACGACCTGTCCGGCGACGGGCAACTGTCGGACCTGCCGGAGAACGAGAAGGCGGTGCTGCGGAAGAAATGGAAGCTGTACGAACAATGGAAACAGCAGTTCCGGACCGCCGTCGAGTCCCGGTTCCAGGACGTGCAACGCCGGCTGAACTCTGTGCAGACCTCTATCGAGCAGTCCGAGGAATGGCTCAAACCGTACGTGGAGGACATCATGAAGCTCAGCGGTACGTGGGAGGAGGAGATGATGGCGCAGCACGATCTCAGCCGGTACTTCCCGCAGGGGAATGCATCGTTCGTCCACGGCGAAAAGATCGTGTCAGACCTCGACCGGAGTCCCGGCGAGGAGACGGACCGGTACTACGATGTCATGGTGATGGAGCCGGTGCACTTCGGCTCCGGCGGCCTGGAGAACCCGCAGGACCCTGGCGGCGGCCTCGTGGTCTTCTACGTCCAGTGGACCGAGCTCCTGTGCTGCAAGCACGTGTACGAGGAGGTGTTCAAGACCCAGAAAGATGCACGGGTCAACCGGGTGAAGAACTACGTCAACCAGTATGTCGGCGACCCCGTTGACATCAGCGAGGACAAGAGCAACGTTATCGGCCGGTACGAAGACGTTATCACCGAAGAGGAGAAGGAACGGGTACAGAACGCGGAGACCAAGGAGCAGCTGCACGAGGTCGAGATAGACATCAACCAGCGGCTGGCCGGCGACCGCGGCCGGCGGTGGAAGGAGAAGATCAGGGAGTTCTTCGGATCTACCGACGAGTTCCACCACGAGGACCCGAAAGAGCTGCGGCGGCAGCTGCTCGGCCCGTACTTCCCGACCCAGTTCTACCTGGACTACAAGTACGACAACGACCTCCACGTGATGAAATGATGGGTGTGCGCGACATCGTCGACTGGCCGGAGCCCCATACTATATCCGAGACCGTCCGCTCCCTGAAGAAATCGTTCACCGAGAGCTACACGGAGGAGGGGGAGGACGAGAAGGTACACGACCTGAACTATATCGTGGCGGTGTCGTCCGGCAAAGCGGTAAGCGAGGAGATCCCGAGCCAGATCGGTCGGCGAGCAGGGTGGGCGTCGCAGCAGGGTGCAAATTTCGTCGAGCTGCTGATCGAGAACCCGGCGCAGCTGGAGATGGACAGCGACATGCTCATCAACCTGGCGGACCAGCTGGACCTCCACTACAACATCCACAGCTCCACGAGCATGGCGTACGGCATGTCCTACCGGCGCGGCCGCGGCAACGGGTACGACTCCGCCCACGAGTACACGGTAAAACTGCTGAAATCCATCCGCCGGTTCCGGAACGACATGGAGAACCGCGGGCTCTCCGTGGACAGCAACGGGTACCCACGGCTGTACGCCGTCAACGGCCACATGGCAATCGCGCAGTTCCCGGCCGAGGAGGAGCGGCTGGCGCAGGACGTATCCGTCGACCCGTTCGGCATCGACATGGGCGAGAGCGATATCTTTGACGTGACAGAGGCCCGTCTCGGCATCTTCAAGTACTTCATCTGGCGGTTCCTCGGTGTCGGCAACGACTGGCAGGAGTTCCAGCGGGTTATCTCGAACATGGGCGGCACCAACGAGCCCAGCGAGTATATCCAGGCCAACCTTGTCCAGTTGCTGGCGAACCAGGGGTACATCACGGACGAGGTACTTTCCGCCGCGAGCACGCTGCAGAACGCGGACCAGGGCGGGCAGCTCGCGCAGCAGCTGTTCGAGGTGTCCAGCCAGCTGTACGACGTCCCGTCCGATATCGCCAGCCTGAAAAGCCATACACGTGCACAGGCGATCGCACAGGCCATCGCCACCAGCAACCCCCGGGCGGCGTACCGGGGGGCACCGGAACCGTTGCAGGAGCAGGTGAACGACATCCTCGGGATCGAATCCGCCGAGGACCTGCCCGAAAAAAGTTCGCTGGACCTGTCCGGCGACGACTGGGAGTACCTGCAGCAACGGGCGCGGCAGGCCATCGCCAACGAGGAACCGGAGGACGGAGTGGGCGGGCAGGCGTACCAGCACGTCATCCAGTTCCTGAAAGGTGAGCGGGAGTCACGGGAGGGCGGCCCGACTCCTGCACAGTCCATGCAGAACCTGGCGCAGTCCCGCCGCCTGTTCCAGGACGAGTTCAACAAGGAATCCTCCATCTTCCGGTACATCGTGCCGCTGTGGATGCCGTTCGCCGAGGAGGAACCGGTGCAGCAGATCTGGGACGGCATCACCGACCCCGACGGTGAGATCAGCGACCACAAGGACCTCGGTGACTGGCTGTACGGTGCGACCGACGAGGAGGAGGCTGCGATGGACCAGCCGCGGGACGAGGAGGACCTGATCGCGGCCGCGACAGGCGCCTACGTCTGGGGGCATTTCACACAGGTCCCGCCGGGGTACGACCGGGAGCGGGACAAGAGCCTGCTCAAGCTGCTGGAGGAGGCGGACGTGTACTGGAGCTTCGAGTCGCACATGGCCGGCCCCGCAGAGAACGCACGGATATGGAAGCCGAAAGACATGATAGAGGTGGTGAAAGCCATCAACTCCACACCGGTCGAGGTGAAGACCGGTGACGGGGACTGGGAGGAGCGCGCCATCGACCGGACACGGATCACAATCGACATGGAGCATATCGCGACGCAGAAGATCGATCCGATGTGGGTGGTCGACCCGGGCGAGGAAGGCGAGGACGAGGGGTACAACGGGCTGGACGACGGCGACGGCGAGTACATCCTCATCAACCACGTCACACACCCGTACATCACCGAGGAGGGCCACCAGCACGGCCCGATCCGCCGCGGCGATACCAGGGTCTACCGGTACATCCACAAGCTGGTGGAGAAGGGGATGACGAAGGACGAGGACCTGCCGACGGTGGTCATGTACGAGATCGGGAGCGAGAAGGACGAGACACTGTACATGCTCCGGCTTATACTGAACATGATCGAGCACGGCATCGACCCGGACCAGCTGCGGGACGACGCTGCAGCAGAGATCATCAACAAGGAGGAGCCCGCGGACCTGGAGGAATATCTTATCCAGAAATTCTTCGGTGTCACCGATACTGAGGTCCAGCACGAGTGGCAGGAGATCCACCAGCACGCGCTCGACCCGCTGGAGGACCTGCTGGACACGGCGAGCGGCGGCCATACCTGGATGGGCCGGGCGGCGACCGAGCGCGGCGCACGGCCGGAAGAATGGGACGAGGAAGAGTACAGGTGACCTCTTAAAAGTTGCCGTGGAAGGTGTGACCGATGGCTGACAAGGAAAAACTGGCCGAGGCGCAGGAGAAGAGTGCCGAGCGGCGCCGCGAGAAGGTAGAAGAGTTCGCGGACAAGCTCACCGAGAAGCTCGGTGAGAAGGTGAAATGCGTCGCTGTCTACGGCTCTGTGTCGCGCGGCGAGCACACGCACGAATCCGATATCGATACGTTCGTCGTCCTGGACGATACGAAGCTGGAGCAGGACGTGCCGCAGGAGGCGAAGGACAAGATCCGGAAGAAGGTGACCGACCTCGCGAAGGAGGTGGACGAGAAGATCACCATCCAGTACCTGGCGTTCCTCACCGAGTTCTGGGACGCGGTCCGGAAGGGCGAACCGCTCATGATATCGGTGCTGCGGAACGGCGAGGTCGTGTACGATGTCGGCATCTTCGCACCGGCGAAGCGGATGCTGGAACGTGGCAAGATCCAGAGTTCGCGCGAAGCTGTACAGAAACGGTTGAAGCTTGCCGCGTCCGGGTACAAGAAGGCGGAGAAGGAGGTGCGGAGTTCTATCCCGTTCAAGTTGGAGCAGGCGATGGCGAACGCGGGGCAGGCCCCTATCATGCTGGCCGGTGAGATGCCGCCGGAGAAACAGGATGTGGGGGACGCGCTTGAATCACTGTTCGTCGAGGACGGCACGCTGGAGCAGGAGTATGCAGACTACGCGCGGGAGATCGCGGAGTTCGCGGACAAGGGCGAGAAGCATCCTGAAGAGGTCGATGCAGCGGAGCTGGAGGAGATGATGGAGAAGACCGATGACTTCATCCGGCGGATGCACGAACTGGTCGGGGAGATGGGCGGCCAGCAGCAGGTGCAGCAGGTCGTGCAGGACTACAAGAACTTCCTGAAGGCGAACGTCGCGGCGCTCAAGTCGCGTGACGTCCAGCCGCCCGAGGACAAGGAGGACCTGCCGGATGTCGTGGCGGAGCATATCGACCTGTCGGAGGAGGAACGCGGCCTGTTCGACCGGTGGGAGGCAGTCGTGGAAAACATCAAGGACCAGGCGATGGACGAGATCGACGAGGACGATCTGCAGGAACTGCGGGCGAAGACCCGGGAGTTCGTGTCCCGTATCGGAGAGGACCTCCGGGCGGCGCAGGAGGAGGATATCGATGGCGAGGTGGACGTGGATGTGGACGAGGACGAGTCCCCCGGTGATATCGACATCGAGGACTACGAGAAAGCGAAGGAGTCCGCCGAGCGGTCATCTCAAGAATAAAGAAGCTTTCTTCTCCCCGCCTTCCCATGCAGGAGCGAGGTATCGAGATCGCTGTCGACCCATCTGAGGAGCCGACCACGGACGATGACGTGTTCTACAACCCTGCGATGCAGGTGAACCGGGACATCTCCACCGCCTGCCTCGCTGTCCTCAACGACCGGTACGGGGACGGCTGGACCGTGTGCGACGCGCTTGCCGCGTCCGGCATCCGCGGGCTGCGGTACCTCGCCGAGGTGGACGGGCTGGAGGAGGTCATCGTCAACGACATCAGTTCGGACGCGGTCGAGGCGATGGAGGAGACGGTGGAGCGGAACGACATCAGTACGGAGCGGCTTACAGTCAGCCACGGCGATGCGAACCTGCTGTTGACGGACCGGTTCCGGTCGCTCGGGTTCGTGGATATCGACCCGTTCGGGTCGCCGGCACCGTACCTTGATTCCGCTGCACGGAGCCTCAACCACAACAGTGCGGCAGGGTTCACCGCTACGGATCTCGGCCCATTATACGGCAGCTATCCTGAGGTGTGCCGCCGCCGGTACGCCGCCGTCCCTGTCAAGGCGGCGTTCGGCCACGAGGCCGGGCTGCGTATCCTGGTCAAGGAGGTGTTCCAGGCGTTCTCCCGGTACGACTACGCGTTCACCCCGGTTATGGCGTGGCATGAGCAGCATTATTCGCGGGTGGTCGGCCGGGTCGAGGAGTCGAAACAGCAGTGCAACAGGATGCTCGACCAGATCGGAACGCTGTCGTTCTGCCGCAGCTGCCGGTGGCGGGCGTACACCACGGCCGGGGACTGCCCGGAGTGCGGGCACGGTACGGAGCAGGCCGGGCCGCTGTGGACCGGGCAGCTGGCCGACGCAGAGTTCGCCGGGACGGTAGCCGACCGGCTTCAGGAGGCCGGATACGACGAGGCAGAGTCTATGGCCCGTACCGTCGCGGCCGAGGCCGGTATCGACGTACCGTTCTACGATACCCACGAACTTGCATCGGCACTGGGTGTGGAAGCACCCCCACATGACCTGGTCCTGGCGGAGCTGCGGGGGCAGGGATACAGCGCGGTGGAAACCCATTTCGCCGACAACGGTATCCGGACAGATGCCCCGTTCCAGGCGGTGCAGGACGTCGTTGAACGCTCCTAGCCACTGGTTTTAAAAGGCGGGAGCCCGACAGCGAGAGCAGGTGGTTTCAATAGCAGAACCTGCGGCAGAACAGGGCGGTGACCAGCTGGAATGTCCTGTCTGCGGTGACACGTTCGAATCGGTCGAGGCGATGCGCGACCACGACTGCGACGAGCTGTAAGTGGTCGCACCGCCGCCTTTTCTTCCTCTCTCGCCTAATTCGTCTTCTGCTCCAGGTTGCCCTGCAGCCCGAGTTCCTCGACCAGTTCCTTGTACCGGTTGCGGATGGTGACCTCTGTCACGCCGACGGTGTCCGCCACTTCGCGCTGCGTCCGCTTCTCTTCCTCCAGGACCGCGGCGATATATAACGCTGCGGCGGCGACGCCGGTCGGGCCCTTGCCGGACAGCAGGTCGTCGTCGCGTGCCTCTTCGATGATGGTGCGGGCGCGGGCCTGGGCTTCCCCGGACAGCTTGAGCTCTCCCGCGAAACGTGGGATATAATCCGTAGGACGTGCCGGCATGATGTCAAGCCCGAGTTCCCGGGCCACATACCGGTACGTGCGGCCTATCTCTCGCTTCTCGAGGCCCGAACACTCAGCGATCTCGTCCAGTGTCCGTGGCGTCCCCTGCTTCCGCGCAACCGTGTAGATGAGCGCGGTGACCACGGATTCCATCGACCGGCCGCGCACCAGGCCGTCGTCCACCGCCTTCTCGTACAGCCTGGCAACTTCCTCGTGCACCGACTCCGGCAGCTTCAACTGGGAGACAAGCCGGTTGAGCTCGGAGAGTGCGAACCCGAGGTTCCGGTCCTTTGACTTGGTCAGCCGGTTGTGCCATTTCCGCATCCGGTAATACTGTGCGCGTTTCTTCCCTGCCACCTTGTACAGCTCGCCCGAGCCCTTCCCGATCTCTGTCGACACCCCCATGTCGTGCTTCTTGTACGTCAGTGGTTCGCCCGCTCTCGCTTTCTTCTCCTTCCCCTCCTGCGTGAACGCCCGCCACTCCGGGGAGTCGTCGATACGGTTCTCGTCGATGACAAGCCCGCAGCCGTTGCACAGGAGCTCGCCCTCGGTGTCGTGGTTGCTGAGATTTGATGATGAACATTCAGGGCACTGGAGCCCCGGGGATTCGCTCTCCGATTCTGTTGACGTATCGGGCATCCCGTGTCACTCCTCCAACGACCGGTTTCTCTCCGAGAACACAGCCAGAGGCCTGTCCTGAAATTTTATATAGGTGGCAGCGGTGCAGATCCGGCGCGGACAGTAATAAACATCGAACACGGGTTGAACGGTGATGGATGTTGACGACGTTGTCGCGGCGATCCGGGAACAGGAAGAGGCACGACAGGGTGCGGCGGCAGATATCCGCGACCAGCTCGAGGAGGCGGACGACCCTGTCGGATTCATCCATGGTGTCGATCCGGTGGCACCTGATGCGGTCACGGTGGCAGCGGTGGACGGCGGGCTCGCACACGAGTCGTTCCACGGCCTCGACATCGTGATGACCCGTAGCGTCGCCCCGGTGTTCACGTACCAGGATGGCAGCCTCGACGATGCAGTATACCATCCGTCAACGTCGCCATCACCGACCGTGGAAACCGTTACGGAGAATATGCAGCGGCAGGCGGTGGACCGGCTCGCCACCCTGCAGCGGCTGCAGGAGGAGATCGCGGCCGCGGCGGAGGTGGTGACGGATGCTGACATCCTGTTGCTTGACGGTTCGCTGGTCCCACAGCCGAGAGACCGGCCTGACGACGACAGCCCTCTCTTTGACACCTACCAGGACGTTATCGGGCAGTACCAGGACCTGTACCAGGCGGCCGCGGCGAACGGGACCGTGCTTGCAGGCGTGGTGGAGGACAGCCGTAGCTCCCACCTCACCGGCGCGCTCGAGAACCATGGCGTCGACCCGTCACCGGCCGCGGAGATGCGGGATACTGTGCTGCTGTCGCACCTGCTGGAGCCGGGAGAGCGGACTGTCGCCGTCCGGTACAGCGACCGTGCCACGCCGGTGTTCGAGGATATCGCCCTGGACCCGGACGATATCGGTGTCTTCTATCTTGCGGCAGCCCGGAACGACCGGCCGGTCAGGATCGAGCTGTACCAGCACGCGGACCACGACGTCGACCAGGTTGCCGGGGAACTGCTCGGGCTGAGCGGTGCGGACGATTCGTACGCGGTACCGCCGGTACTGGTGGAGGCCGACCAGCGTGCGAAGCTGGACCGGCAGGACGTGGAACTGGTGACGAAACGTGTCCAGGCAAAGCTGGCGCACCTGCCAGGGGTTGCGGAGCTGCGGCGTGACCGCCGCCCGTTCTAGTTCAACACGAGAGACAGCGTTGCAGCAGCCGCGGCGACCGCCAGCACCTGCAGCCACTGGAGACCGGGCGAGCCATACACATCGGTGTTGCGGCGGACAGTCACCTGTGTATCCGCGGTGAACCGCTGGTCCGTCTCCAGCGACCGGCCGACGAACGTGGCGGTACCGGTGCACGCCTCACTCGGACACGCCGCACCGGCGTAGTACACCTGCACGCTGCGGCGCTCGTTCGGCCCGAGCTCGACCGTGACCCGGTCAGTGGTACGGTCGTCACCGACGATACGGGCCGTCGCCGCACCGTCGTTCATCACCACGCCGACACCGATATCGTAGATGTCCGGCTGGTCAAGCGGGTTGTACAGCACGAGCGATGACGCCATCCGCTGCCCGAGATTGACCTCGACCTCGTCGACCGTCGTGTTCATCCGTGCCTGCGCCGCGGCACCGCCGGCCAGCACGCACAGCACCGCCGCCAGCGCCACGGCCCGGTGCAGCCATCGCATACTGAACTGTTGGCGAACCCCGTAGTAAAACCTTCCGGTCGACTGCCGCAACCCTTAAGACCTTTGCAGCAAAGGCAGGCGTATGCCTGGCGACGTCGGCACCATCATCTCGTCCGAGGACACGCCGACCCCGACAGAGTTCATGTTCGTCCTCGAACAGCCGGTGAAGGAGGGCCAGTTCGTGGAGTTCGATACAGAGGAGGGACGGGCGATCGCCCGCGTGGCAACGGTACGGAAGACGAACCGGTACTTCATGGAGGCGGAGTCGGTGTCGGAATACGTGAAATCAGGGACGCCGCTGGACGAGGTGTTACCGACCGAGGACTGGGAGTATCTTGTCGGGGAGGGACGCGTCCTGGGAGTGTATGACTCGGACGGCATCATCCGCCGCCCGAGCTTCCCGCCGTCCCCCGGCACTGATGTGGCCGCGGCGGACGAGGACCGGTTGATGGATTTCCTCGGGCTGGACAGCGACGGCGTTCACATCGGCTCGGTCCAGTTCCACGACATTGACGCGTCGCTGTCGCTGTCCGGCCTGTTCCAGAAGCACCTTGCGGTACTGGCGCAGACCGGTGCAGGGAAGTCGTACCTTGCCTCGGTCGTCCTCGAGGAGCTTCTGGACCGGGAGCAAGAGGAGGGCCAGCTCGCGGTCGTGGCGATCGACCCGCACGGCGAATACGCAGGGTTCGCCGAGGACAGCGACTACATGGACCGTGTCCGCGTGTACGACGATAATGAAATCCAGGTCGGCGTCCCCTCGCTGTCAGCGGCATCGCTGGACCACTATTTCGACCTTACCGGGCCGCAACAACGTGAAATCGGCAAGGTGATATCGCAGCTGGACGACGAGAAAGGCGTGTACGGGCTGGACGATCTGGCGGCCGCGGTGGAGGAGCACGGGATGGACCAGAAGACCGAGGACATCGTTCGCGACCGTGTCAACCGGATGCAGGCGATGCGGCTGTTCGGCCAGTACGACCAGCCGTCGCTCGACGACGTGGAACCGGGCCGGATGCTGGTGCTGGACCTGAGCGAGATCGTGGACCGGAAGAAGAAACAGGTCATCGCAGCCCATTTCACGAAACGGTTGTTCCGCGGCCGCCGGGACGGGACAGTACCGCCGTTCTTCCTCCTTGTCGAGGAAGCACATAATTTCATCCCGGAAGGCGTGTCGAGTTCCGATGCCCCGGCGCGCGGCCCTATAACACGTATCGCCCGGGAGGGACGCAAGTTCCACGCCTCGCTCGGCCTGATCTCGCAGCGGCCGGCGAAGCTGTCGCAGACCGCGCTGTCCCAGTGCAACACGAACGTCATCATGCGGATCACCAACCCCTACGACCTGGACCGGATAAAGCAGGGCAGCGAGGGGATAACCAGCGACGTGCTGGACTCCATCCCCGGGCTGAAGGTGGGGGAGGCGGTGGTCGTCGGTGAAGCGGTGAACTATCCGACGTTCGTCTCCGTGCGGGAACGCCGCAGCGACGAGTTCGATACAGGGAAAGATCTGGAGGAGGCGTCGCGGGAATACAGCGCGGAAGAAGAGCAGCGGGACGCGGACGCGGACGCGTTCACGTAGCTAACTGTCCAGGTGGGCGGTGTCGTTCACACGGTTGATCCGCCAGCCGCGGTAGTCCTCGTACTCCAGTTCGTTGAGACATGCATTGGACTGGCGGATGCGGTGGGCGTACCCTGATTCCGCTCCCATCGCGGCGGTGAGAATCGCCCGGTTCGTCCAGCCGTGGCCGACCAGCACGACTGTTTCCCCACTATGGTTCTTGCGGATATCGTCGAGTACCGGTCGGATCCTCCCCCGGACGTCGTTGATATCTTCACCGCCCTCCAGCTTCAGATGGTCGAGGTCGTCAGGATGTGCTATCTCATCGCGGCGCACATCCCGCGGCTCGCCGGCAAGTTCCCCGTATTTTCGCTCGCGGAGTTCTTCCAGCGGTTCCGGTTCCATCCCGTGTTCGACCGCCACGATCTCGGCCGTGACCCTGGCCCGTTCAAGGTCGCTGCTGTATACGGCGGTGACGTCCTCGTCCGCTACACGGTCTGCAAGCCGCCGGGCCTGTTCTTTCCCGGTCTCGTTCAGGCTGACGTCCGTCTGCCCCTGCAGGATGCTGTCCCGGTTGTGGTCGGTTTCGCCGTGGCGTGCAAGCAGGACCCGTGTCATACCGTCTGGTTGCGGCGTGTGATTTAAGAATTGACAGGGCGGCCGTCCCGGTCGATCTCTCCCTTCCGGATGCGAGAGGAACTGACCGGCCCGCCGTCCACCGCGGTGAGAAGCGGGACTTGGAGGACGTCCAGCGGTTCCTTTCCCTGCCGTTCGCGTTCCTCGTTGATATCGCGGGCGCCGTCCAGCGTGTCCGCCGTCACGAGGATGGCGTCACCGCGGTCTACCGCGGTCCCGTGTACGCCGTCGATCGGTGTGATTGTTGCCCGGTCCGCCACCCCGAACCGTTCGAGGAATTTCTCCATAGCGCTGTATCGACGGTCGTAGGACTGGTAGTCGTGATGGTCGAGCTTCTGGGCCATGTAGCTGTCGGTCGTCACCCCCATGTCCACATGGCTGCCGCGGGCGAAGGCGGAGAGGAGGAGTGAGCGGTGGCCGGCGTGCAGCCGGTCCCAGGACCCGCCGACCACCACCCGGCCGTAGCTGCGGCGGCCGACCAGTTGCTCGACGAAAGGTGCGGTCTCACCGGCATGGAGGATCACCGCACCGGTGCCGCGCTGGCCGTAGACGATGACAGAGCCGGGTGCGGCCATAGCGACGGCGGGCAGCGCCAGCAGGTCCTCCTCCCCGTCAACAATTACCCTGGACGTGCAGGTCCGTGCGACAGCTTCACGTACCGCGGTCCACGCGGCTGTGGCCACCCCGCCGGCCGGGTTCGACACGGTGGTGTGGATATCAGCCGTGACAGTTTCCAGCCGTTCCTGGTCGATCGGCTCCCGCTGGATCTTGCCGTCGACGACCGCGATGTCCGGCGGGATACTCCAGTCCACGAGATCGAGCGATACCCGGTCACCGACCGCGATCAACCGGTCGTAGGACCGGTCGCGGAGTTCTTCGGCGAGACCATCTCCCTGTACCACGGTGCCGCGTGGTTCCCGGAGTTCCTCCCGTTCCGCGGCCGTCGGCGTGTACACCCGGTCCATGTCACTCCCCTGTGGCGTGCTGCACCGCTGTCAACCGGTTCTTCGCGCCTTTCGTTGACAGGGTGTACAGGTCGCCGGTGGCCGCTGTCTCGAGGCGTTCCTCGTGTGTGATGAGGAACAGCTGGTCGACGATGTCCGCGACGCGGGTCCGCAGCGTGTCCGCGAGGTCGTCGATCGCGGTCGCGTCCAGGTTATGGGTCGGCTCGTCAAGCATCAGGACCTGCCACGACGGAGAGAGCACGATGGACAGCGCGATGCGTAGCGTCAACGCTGCAGCGTGTCGCTCGCCTCCGGAGACCTCTCCCTCGACCGCGATCCAGTTCCCTTCCTCGTCCATCAGTTTTAGCGCGTACCCCTCGGCGGCGTTAAGCCGGATGCGCTGGTACGCCTGGTACGGGTACACCCGGTCCCACACGTCCTCCATCACGTCGTTGACCGACCCGACGAACCGTTCCCGGAGCTGTACCTGTGTCGTCTCCACCGCGTGCTGCAGGTCCTCCATCACGTCAATCTTGCGGCGGTACGACGTTACTGCGTCCCTGTACTCGTCGATCCTGTCCTGCATATCCTGCAACTCCGACAGCCGTTTGCGGCGTTCCGCTAGTACGGTTTCGGTGTCCTCGATCTTGCTGTCGATCACCTCTTCACGTGTCGCCAGTTCGTTTACCCGTTCCTGTACCTCCTCCAGGTGCTCCTCGTCGAACCCTGTTTCCTCTATCTGCTCGGCCAGTTCGGCGAGTTCCTCCTCCCGTTCGGCCTTCTCGGCCTGCAGCTCGGCGGCCGTCTCGGCTGCGTCAGTCTGATCCAGCGCTGTGTCGAGCTCTTCCTCACGGTCCTCGTCGTAGGCGTCGCGCGCGGTTTCCAGTTCCGCTTCCGTCTCCTCGAGCTGTTGCTCCACCTCCTCCAGCTGCGCGTCGACCTCGTCGAGGCGGTCGCTCGCCCCTTTCAGTTCGACCAGCTGGTCGCGTTCGTCCTGCAGCTCCTCCACCGCGTCCTCCAGTTCTGCGATGTCGTCCCCGACGTCGTCCAGCCGGTCCTCGATATCCTCCTTCTCCGCCCGGCTCTCCTGTAACACCTCGACGCGGTGCTCCTCGGACAGGTCCTGGCCACAGGTCGGACAGGTGTCAGCGGCACCGGAAAGCTGTGAGAGTGTTTCTTCCACGTCGTCCAGCTGCGCCCGTAACCGTTCGCGTTCGGACTGTTTCTCCGCCAGTGCGTCCTGCGCCTCCTCGAGCTGTTGCTCCACGTCGTCGAGTCCGGCGGCTGCTTCCTGCTTCTCCACAAGGTCGGCCCGTTCCTGCTCCAGTTCCTCACGGCGGTCCTCCAGCGTCTCGATCCTGTTCGCGAGGTCGGTGATCTCCTGTTCCTGTTCTTCCAGGGCTGCGAGTTCGTCCTCCAGATCCTCCTGTTCCGCCGCGAGCTTGTCGCTGTCAAGCCCTGCGAACCCGCCGGCCAGTTCGTTCTTCTCGGTGATCCGCTCCTCCAGTGTCTCGATCCGAGTCTCCAGGGCGGTCCGCCGTTCCTCCATCTCCTGCACCTGGTCGCGTTGCTCCTCCAGTTCCTCCAGCTCCTCGCGGGCGTCTGCAAGGTTGTCGGTGACCCGTCCGTATTCTTCTTCCAGATCGTCGATGGTATCCTCCGCGTCCGCCACCTTCTCCTCGACGTCCTCGATCTCGGCCTCCTCGAGACTGTCCTCCAGCTGCTGCAGCTCTTCCTGCCGGTCGTCCTTCCTGTCCGCCAGCCGGTTGACGAGGGAGACAAGGGTAGACCGGGCGGTCTCGAACCGGTCCAGTGCAAGGAGTTCGTCAATCTTCTCCTCGCGTTCGCCTGCGCGGAGTTCGAGGAAGTAGTCGAGCTGGTTCTGCTCGGAGTAGATCGCGCGCGAGAACAGGCCGTAGTTGATGCCGAGCAGGTCTGTGACCGCGTCGGTGACCTCGCCGGCCTGGGGCGCGACCAGGAGCTCACCGTCCTCCCGGAGTTCAGATGTTGTGGTACCCTTGTCGCGTTCTATCTCACGCCTGACGGTGTACGTCGTGCCGTCCTGCCTGAAATCTACCTCGATAACAGCGTCGTTCGCCGGTGAGGGGATGCGACGGATCAGCTCGTCGAGCGTGACAGTCCGTGACCTGAGTGCGGGGGTGGTACCGTACAGTCCGAAGCAGATGGCCTCGAGGACGGACGATTTGCCGGCGCCCATCTCCCCGATAAGGACGTTGACACCGCTGGAGAAGCTGAGCTCGGTCTCGTGGTGGGACTTCCAGTTTTCCAGGTAGACCCGGGTAATCATGCTCCAGCACGGGTGAGCGAGTTTTAAATCGGTCAGCGGTCGCTCACTGGGAAAACTCGGTCAGCGCGGCCGACCGTTGCCCTTCCGCTTCATCGTCCCGGGCGGTGTCGCCGGCCGCCTCACTCCCGTTGTCACTGGTGACATCCAGTTCCTCGACCCGGTCGAGCGCCGCGTCGAGCTCCTCGTCCGCCAGCAGGTCGAACAGGTCCTCCACCGGGAGGTCGTGGTCGAGGTTGTCCGTCAGCACCTCCATCCCTATCTCGGCGACGGACGCGCTGTCCTGTACCTCGCTGGAGACTGTGCTGCTGCCGCGGCCGAGGGAGAGCGAGAGCGACAGGATGGCGTCGTCGCCGTACATGTCCTGGATCTCGGACTGTTTGACCGCGGCCGATGTCTCACCGTCCAGCTTCAACCGGACCAGCGGCCTCCGCTCGTGTTCCTGGTCCAGCACGGCAGTCATCCGCTCCCGGACCGCGTCCATCACCTCCTCCGCCGACATCCCGTCGACATCGATCTCCTCGTAGTACAGCTCTCGCGGTGCATCGAGCTCGTGGAATTCGACCGCATCCGCTGCGGTATCCACGGTCACGAACCCTTTCGGCTGCTCCGCCTCCGTCCTGTTCATCTGTGTCGTCACCGTGCTGCCGGGCAGCACCAGTTCCCGGTCGCCGTCGAGATGCTGGAACCAGTGGATGTGCCCGTCAACTAACAGGTCGAACCCGTCCGGCAGGTCCTCCATCGTCAGCGCATCGTGGTCGGGCGAGGTATACACGAGGTTCTCGACGCTCTGGTGGAAGACGAAGATGTTGTACGCGTCCGGCACCGGCTCCGGGTCGAACTTGTCCAGCACCGCCGGCGCGTACCGTTCTGGAACGCCGCTCATCCCGTGCACCGCGACCTGTTCCCCGTTCTTCTCGAAGACGACAGTCTCGTTGTGGAGGTGGAGCAGGTATCCCATCTTGTCCAGCAGCTCTATCGGGTTGGTGAACCCTTCGCTGCGGCGTTCATGGGTGCCGTGGATCGCCACCACCGGCGTCCCGTCGAAGTCATGCTCTATGTCGCTGTCACCTGCGATCTCAACAGTGCAGTCGCCGCTGCGGTAGATGTTGAAGCAGTCAACCGCCTTCCCCAGCACCTCCTGTTTCGGGACCTTTTTGTCGAAGATGTCGCCGGGCAGGATGACGATGTCCGCATCGACCGTCCGTTCGAACGCCTCGGTCGCGTTCCGGAACGGGTCGTCCTCGCGTTCGTTCCCCCACTGGAACCCGAAATGGGTGTCGGAGACGATGGCGACCTGCATACGCAGCGATCCCACTCAACGTTCTAAAACCTATTCGCTGAACGCGCCGATGTCCTGCCGGACCGAGACCGGAGACGATTCGAACAGGAACCCGCCGTCAGGCGAGGCATAGACGGTCTGGTTGGATGCGGTCGTGCCACTGGTGACCTGCAGCGTCACGGCGTACAGCCCCGACCTGTGCTGTTCAACGCCGACAAGCCTGTACGATACGCCGGGTGGCGCCTTCTCCTGGTAGTGGGTGAGCGTGTTCTCCCCGATCTTCTGCGGGTCGCCCTGGAACGTTGATGTGGATGAGAACACGGCGGCGCCGATGACCACCAGTCCGGCGAGGAATCCGAAGAAGAACATATGCCGGGGGCTGCGCAGCGCGGTGTGGAGAGTGTCGCCTACATCCGCACCCGTATCAAGCTCCTCGTCGTGCTCGACCGCACGGTGGATTGACAGGCCGCGTTCCGTGTCGTACGTGCGGCCGCACTCCTCGCATCGGGCCATGACTGGTACAACCGGGGAGCCTGTTTATAATCCTTGGCTCGTCCCACCGAGTAAGTTATTTAAGCATGCAGCGCCAGCTGTGTACCATGCGGGTTTTACAGCTGTTCTACGCGTCCGACAGCGAAGCGTGCCGGCGGACGAAGCGGATGCTGGAAGAGCTGGTGGAACGGCACGATGACGACGTGGTGCTGATGGCGCACGATGTCGGCACGGAAGAGGGACGGGCGAAGGCGCAGGAGTTCGAGGTGTCGACCGTCCCGACCACGATCGTCGACGGCGACCGGATCATCCGCGGCGTCCCGCAGTCGAAGGAGCAGGTTCTCGACGG
>JAXIOB010000002.1:0-8508 GCA_034190585.1 Asbonarchaeaceae archaeon (SeqCode) | reverse complement strand
GAGTTCTTCCGCGAGTAGTTCTGATGGCGCTGCTCGGCGCGGAAGAACGTGGTATAGTTCAGTATCTCGGTCACCACCGGATTCTCGAACCTTCCCGACGCGTTCAGCTCCTGCTTGGACTGCTGCGCCAGCCTGTACTGCCGGGGGGTGTAGGCGTAGATGGCGGTCGTGTACTGCGGGCCGCGGTCGGAGAACTGGCCGCCGGGATCGGTCGGGTCGATGCTCCGCCAGTACGCGTCCAGCAACTCTTCATAGGAAACAACGGACGGGTAGTAGTCGACACGGACTGCCTCCCGGTGCTCCGTCCGGCCGGTCGCGACCTGTCTGTACGTCGCCGTTGCAGCACGGCCACCGGCATACCCGCTGACCGCCCGGACCACCCCCGTTTTGTCGTCGTAGACCGCCTCGATGCACCAGAAGCAACCACCGGCGAACAGTGCAGAGGCGGGACTGCCCGAGACATTGCTCTTCCAGCCGGGTCGCCCATCCGGCTCTCCTGCAGTATGGGAGGCGGGGGAGAGGACGGCCGCCAGGACAGTGAGGCTGACAGCCACGGCAACCACGGCCACGAGTCCACGGGACATACCCCCTGAAGTGTGCCGCACGTTTTTTATTCCGGCCACCACGTATAGAAAACTCCCGGGCCAATTACGGTGCATGTTCGAGCGGTTGAAGGCACAGTTCAAGGACCCGATTACTGTCGAACCTGGGAACGCCCATGACCGGTTCCGGGAGGAGAAGGCCGGCGAGCTCGAGCAGGCAGCTGCCACGGTGGAGGACATCACCGCGGATGTGGAAGACGCGCTGGCGGAGCTGGACGAACGGCTGCAGGAATTGGAAGGATACGAGGACGTGGAGGGCCGGGACGTGGTGGAGGATGTGACGGAGAACATCGTTGCGGAGCGGCGGCGGATGGTCGACCGGTTCTCGGTGCCGGACCGGCCGCAGGAACTGTACGAGGCGCTTGACAGCTTCTGCAACGATTTCAGGGAGATGAAGCGGAAGGAGACAGAGGTGCTGAAAGTGCTGGGGGACGAGAAGAACCCTGTGTTCGACGCGCTGGACACGGTGAAAGGCGTGAGGGACCGCCTGTCCTCCTTCCTCCAGACGGAATATCCCGTGCTGGAACGTTCCTCGGACCTGGAGGAGGCGTGCAGCAGGCTCTCGCAGCTCCGGCAGCGGCGTGACGAACTATCCGGGGAACTGGCGGAGATAGATCTTGCCAGCGTCCGTGAAGAGATCGATGCGGTGGAGGCGGAGCTGGACGGGCTGCACAGCAGTGAGGAATGGACGACCTACCAGGAGCTGCAGGACCAGCTCGGGTCGGCGGAGGCCGCGATGGAGGAGCCACGGAACACGGTGTCGGCCGCGGCGAACCGGATGGAACGCGGCCTGAAGAAGCTGCTGTACGGCCCGGAGAACAGGGACGCACCGCTGGAGCACCGGCCTGTGCTGGAAGACATCCGGGACGGCGATGTGGATGTACTTCTGGAACGGGACCCGGCGATAGTGGAGGCTGCTGTCATGTCGGCGGTGGACGCATTACCGGACGATCTGCTGGGGGAGCGGCAGCACGACAAGTTCACCGCGGCCGCGGACACCCTCGCCGACATCGGTGAGGTGCAGGAGGAGCTGGCGGAACGCCGCGAGCGGGTACAGCAGCTTGAAGAACAGGTCGACAGCCATCCGGCACCGCAGCAGGAGAACGAACTGGCAGCGCAGCTCGACGATCTGAAGGCCGAGCTGGAGGAGAAACGGCAGCGGCGGAAGGAGTTACGGGACCGGAAGGGACAGGTCGACACCGAAATCGGAGAGACTGAAGAACGAATCCGTGGCATCCTCGCCGACGCGTTCGCCCGCGAAATCGAGATGGACCGGGCCGAGTGACAGCTTCTACTGGTCGACATCGGCGACCTTCGGCGCGATATGCCTCCGGCAGTACGCATCGTCAGGGTGCTTCTCGAAGTAGTCCTGGTGCTCCTCGGCGGCCCTGTAGAACGTGTCAAGCGGTTCTACCTCGGTGACGACGTCCAGTCCCTGGTCCTCCAGGTCCTCGATTTTCTCCGCCACAGCTGCTTTCTGCGTGTCATCGTGGTAGAAGACGGCGGAACGGTACTGTGTGCCGACGTCAGGCCCTTCACGGTTCTTCGTCGTCGGGTCGTGGGCGTCGAAGAACACGTCCAGCAGCTCCCGGTATGAAACCTCGTCCGGGTCGTACTCGACCTGCACCGCTTCCGCGTGCCCGGTGTCGCCGGTGCAGACGTCCTCGTAGCTTGGTTCGTCGACGTCGCCGCCTGCGTACCCGACACTGGTATCCGCGACCCCGTCGACCTCTTTGAACACTGCATCGATGCACCAGAAGCAGCCACCGGCGAAGGTTGCAATTCCTGCCATGGCCTCCTGTTTCCGGGCACAGTTAAAACCGGTTTCGGTGGTCACATCGCGCTTAAAGATTGGAACAAATGCCACCTCGGGATGGACGTGGAACAGCTGCAGGACGAGCTTCTTGACTGGTACCGGGAGAACAGGCGGGACCTGCCGTGGCGCGAGACCGACGACCCGTACGAGGTGCTCGTCGCGGAGATTATGCTGCAGCAGACACAGGTGTCGCGCGTCGTTCCCAAGTGGGAGGCGTTCCTCGACCAGTTCCCGACCGTGGAGGACCTCGCCGCGGCGTCGCTCGGCGACGTGCTGGAGCTGTGGGACGGCCTCGGGTACAACAACCGCGCGAAATACCTGAAACGAGCGGCGGAGCAGGTCGTTGACGATTTCGACGGCGAGTTCCCGCAGGAGCCGGACGAGCTGGAACAGCTGCAGGGTGTGGGCGAGTACACGGCGAACGCTGTCGCATCGTTCGCGTTCAACAACGGCGGTCCGGTGTTCGACACCAACGTGCGCCGGCTGCTGTACCGGTTCCACGGCGCGGGGGGCGACGACGAGCTGAAGGCATTCCACGAGACCCTGTTCCCGGCGGGAAAGAGCCGGACCTGGAACAACGCGGTGATGGAACTCGGTGCGGAGGTGTGCGTGGACGGGACGCCGCGGTGCCGCGAGTGCCCGTGGCGGGAGGACTGCACCGCGTTCCAGCGGAAGAACTTCGAGACACCGGATATCCAGTCCCAGTCGAGCTTCGAGGGGTCGTGGCGGCAGTACCGCGCAAAGGTATTGAAGCTGCTGATGGACGGTTCGAAGCAGCGGGAGGAGCTGGCCGCGGAACTGGAGCTACCGGACGAATACGACCTGAACGACCTACTGACGGAGCTGGTGGATGAGGATATGGTGGAAGAAACAGGCGATACGTACCGGCTGCCGTGCTAGGCCTCCATGTTGTCGATCTCGTCCGTCAGCCCGAGCTCATCGGCGAACTCCTTGTACCGGTTGCGGATGGTGACTTCTGTGACGCCGACGGTATCCGCCACTTCGCGCTGTGTGACTTTTTCGCCCTCGAGCACGGTGGCGAGATAGAGTGCGGCGGCGGCCACGCCGGTCGGACCTTTACCGGACAGCAGGTCGGCGTCCCGCGCCTTCTCGATGATCTTCCTCGCGCGGGCCTGGACCTCGCCGGACAGTTTCAGGTCGCCGGCGAACTTCGCGATGTAGTCCTCCGGACGCGCCGGCAGGATGCGGAGGTCGAGCTCCCGGGCGACGTACCGGTAGGCTTTCCCGATCTCCCGTTTCTCGATGCCGGACGCGTCAGACAGCTCGTCGAGCGTCCTCGGGTTGCCCTGCTCCCGTGCGACGATGTAGATCAGTGCGGCGATGATGTTCTCGATGCGCCGTCCCTTGACCAGCCCCTTGTCGACCGCTTTTTCATACAGCCTGGCAACTTCCTCGTGCACGGACTCGGGAAGGTTGAGGTGGGAGACAAGCCGCTTCAGCTCGGACAGTGCGAAGCCAAGATTCCGGTCCTTCGACTTGGTGGCGCGGCGGTGCCATTTCCGCATCCGGTAATACTGGCCGCGCTTCCGCCCGGACACCTTGAACAGCTCGCCGCCCTTCCCGATCTCTGTCGACACGCCCATGTCGTGCTGGGTATAGGTCAACGGCTTGCCCGCTCTCGCCTTCTTCTCCCGTTCTTCCTCCGTGAACGCACGCCATTCGGCGGATTCCTGTATCTGGCTTTCCTCGATGACAAGGCCGCACTCGTTGCAGGTCAGGTCACCGGCGCTCTCGGAGAAGTTGGTGCCGCCGCATTCAGGACACTGCGGCCGCTTCGGGGATTCCTCCTCATCCTCCTGTGCTTCAGCGTCCTCCGCGGTGTTGTCCGCTGCCATGGTTGAGAACGATACCCGGTTGTACCGGGTTATCACCATCGTTTCACCGTAAAATTTTTAAATCAACCGAAAATGTTGACATTGTTTTCCCCTCCCCGGTCTGACTGTCCGCCCACAGTCAGATGTTCCTGTCCAGACTGTAACCCGGCAGCATGTCACCGCGCAGGGAGGGCATCCGCTCGTCGATCTCTTCCTCCGAAAGAACGAGGGCATAGGAATCCGTGACCTCCACATCGGTACAGTCCATCCCGTAGACACCGGTCGCCTTCAGGCGTCGCTCCACGATCTCGCCGCCGACTGCGTGTGTCTTGTACTTGAAGCGCCACGGCCCGCCACGGCCAGCTGACCGTTCCTCTTTTTTCCATCGTGGCTCGCCGAGCGACATCACTCCCCCGTACTGTGGATACAACGCTTAAGTAATACCGCGTCCCACGCCGCTCCCAAATCCGTATATAAATTTTTGCCCAAGCATGTGGTGCAAGTGGTTCAAATGAACGGTGAGTACTTTAAGGACCGGTGCGTTCACCACTCCGGCTTCTGCTAGCTTTATCGCTCGCCTTGACGACCGTGGCCGGATCGTCATCCCCGCTAACGTCCGTGACAGCCTCGCACTCGAGTACGAGGACACGGTCCGCGTAGAGCTCCGCGCCGTCGAGGTCGAAACCTTCTCGGTCGACGGGCCTGCGGAAGCGCAGGAACGCCTGGCCGACCTCTCCAACATCCGATCGTTCACGTACAGCAACGGCGAACTCCGGGTGATGGCTGATGACGGGTGACTGCTTTAAGCCGGGGGAGTGCGTTCACCCGAAGATTTTACGATACAGTCACCGGGGGCGGCTACACCCCACCGGAGGAACGACTCCCGGTGGAAATCCCTGTGTACAGCGTCGACGAGCCAGGGATCAGCGGCGCAACCGCTCCGCTGGACGATAGGGACTACGCGACGGGTATCTGCCTGGTCACCCCTGCGGCACGGGAAGCACTCACTGACGGCAGCAATCCAGTGACAGGGAAACAGATCAACAGCTACGGCGACGTCCAGCAGTATCTAGAGGAGGGCGTTCCGGCACTCCGACAGGTCACCGACCAGTTCGGTATCACCGGTGCCTCGGGAACGGTCGCGGTCGTGCTCGAGGACGAGGAATGGACTGCCAAGCTCGGCGACACGCTTGCCAGTATCGACGGCGTCGACCCATCATCAGGCCAGCTGTACGAAGATGTCCGAGCCGCGTATGAGCGGGCGTTCGACGCGTTCGAGGCGTACGTCAACGACGTCCTCGGAAATGACCTGGAGGTCGTACCGGTGTTCACCACCGACCGGACAGGCGACATCGACACCCTGCTGGACGACGCAGCCCAGGAACGTGGCCGGGAAGTGCCAGCAGGCCAGCGCAATCTCCAGCGTGTCAACCTGTACTTCACCCCGGACTGGTTCCGGTACCTCGAGCAACAGCTCGGCATGGAGGACATCGTTGCCGTCGAACCGGTGCGATTTTACGACGAGCTGTACAACGTCGAAGGCACCGAATCAAACATGTTCCGAAACGCGCAGTACCGCTACTTCAGCGACGGGCAGGCCGAGAACGCCATCGCGTTCGTCCCGCCGACCATCACATCCGATAGCGCACTCGGTATCAGCCCTGCCGCCACCCGCAGCGACGAGCGGTACCGGGGCCGGAACCAGACCGACCTCGCACGCAACCCGGTCGCACGTCGTCTCACTGCATTCCCGCAGCGGCAGGAGGAGATGCAACGGCTGCTTGGCTGGGACGCGCTCAGGAGCGAGTGGAAAGAACAGTGGAGTCAGGACGCAACGGTTCAGGGGTTCGAACGCCGGGAACGCGGCGCCTATGTCGACATCCGCCGCGACGACATGGCGGAACGGCTCGGCACCGGCGACCGCACGGTGTTCGACCAGGCATTTGAAGCGGTCGAAACAGACATCGCAACCGTGATGGAGGCTGCACGATGAACCTCACCAGCGACACCCTCGACGATATCTGGTGCGGCGTCACCGTGATGGCAGGCGGTGGCGGCGGCGACCCGGAAACAGCGCGCCGTGATATCGAACAGGCGGCCGTACTTCCTGTCACCGTTGCACCGCTGGCGGAGCTCGTCGCCGATGCAACGGTCATCACGGCGTTCGGCGTCGGCAGCGTCGGGGCCACAGAATCGAACCGGGTCACCGCCCTTGAAACCGCGCTGTCGGTCTTTACCGGAGAGACAGGGATCAGCCCGGACGCTGTGATGCCGGTGGAGGTTGGTGCCGGGACAGTGGCTGAAGCCTGCCTCGCCGCAGACGCACTGGACGTGCCGATTGTCGATGCCGACCACGTCGGGCTCCGGTGCGCCCCGGACATCCAGCTCGAGACCATCACCCTCGCCGGCCTGGACCGTACCCCGCTGATCGCCGCCACTGCAGACGAAACCTGCATCATCCGGTCCGCGGATAGACCGACGGAAATCGAGGAGCGGCTCCGCGACCTCGCAAGCGAGCGGACGTGGTACGTCCTCGGCTACCCGTTCACCGCTGCGCAGCTCCGTGGAACCATCGAAACCGGGTGGACCGGTCGGGCCCGAGAACTCGGACGCGCCCTCCGGCAGCAGCAGCTCGGCAATATCAATGGCGTCACGGTCCTGGCCGAGGGCACGCTTATGGACGCCGATTTGGAGGAAATCGATGGGTTCACGGTCGGCCGCCTTACCGTCGACGCTGGAGCGGGCCGGTACGACATCTATATCAAGAATGAGAACATCATGGTACTGCGGGACGGGAAATGCGTGTCCGCCGCCCCGGAGAATATCACGGTCATCGACACCGGGCAGATAAGAGCGGTCTACAACGGGGCGCCACCCGCTCCGGGTACAGAAGTCAGAGTCGTGGAGATAGCTCCGAGTCCGCTGTGGGACACAGCTGCCGGCCGCGACCTGTTTTCTCCCGTCCAGTTGGGGTTCACGGTCGAGGATTCCGTCGTCCGGTACAAAGATATAAAGAAGTGGGAACACTGACCGAGAGTATGACAGAGTTCCAGCGCCTCAAGGGGTTCCGCGACTTCCTGCCGGACGAGATGGCGGCACGCCGCGCGGTGTTCCGGCGCATCGAGGAAGCGGCGCAATCGTTCGGGTTCCGGGAGATCGACACACCCGCACTGGAACCGCTCGACCTGTACCTCGTGAAGTCCGGCGAGGAGCTTGTGGAGCAGACGTACAGCTTCGAGGACAGGGGTGGACGGGACGTGACGATGCGTCCCGAGCACACCCCCTCGCGGGCGCGCATCCTCGCCGACCGGAAGGACCTGTCGACACCGGTGAAATGGTACTCGACCGGGAAACGATGGCGGTACGAGTCACCGCAGAAGGGACGGCTGCGAGAGTTCTACCAGACCGACATCGATATCTTCGGGACGGACAGCGTGCAGGCCGATGCAGAGATACTCGCGGTCGCGGCCGAGACGATGGAACGGTTACAGGTGCTGGAATCGGTCGACATCCTTGTCAACGACCGGCGGCTGCTGGAGGGCATCCTTGCCGCCTACGGCATCGACGACGCTGAAGCCGTGATGGATGTCATCGACGACCGCGAAAAGATGGACGAGGACGAATTCCTCGCGGAGCTGGAACAAGTAGGGCTGGCGGAGGATGACGCGGGGACTGTCGCCGAGATCACGTCGCTGTCAGGGCCGATCTCCGGGACCGTCGACGACGTTGCCGAGCTGGCGCCGGACGATGAATCGGCAACAAAGGCGGTGGAACGGCTGGACGAGCTTGCAGCGGCGCTGGACAGCTACGGTGTCGCGGAGAATGTGAAGCTGGATCTGTCCATCGTCCGTGGCCTCGCCTATTATACCGGGCTCGTGTTCGAGGTGTTCGATACGGAGGGCGAGCTCCGGGCGGTGTGCGGCGGCGGCCGGTACGACGACCTCGTGGAGCAGTTCGGCGGGCAGGAACTGCCTGCGGTCGGGTTCGCCATCGGAGATGCGGTCATCGAGGAACTGATGAAGCGAGAGAGTGTATGGCCGGCGGAAGATGTCGAGACCGATATCTACGTATTGCCTGTCTCCGACGATGTCCGTGAGGACTCACTGGAGATCGCCGGGGAGCTGCGTGATGCGGGGAACACTGTCGAGACCGACCTGACCGGCCGGAGCGTGTCCGCCCAGTTCGACTACGCGGACAGCATCAACGCGGAAACGGTGGTGGTGGTCGGGGAGCGCGACCTGGCGAACGGCGAGGT
>JAXIOB010000006.1:23155-27560 GCA_034190585.1 Asbonarchaeaceae archaeon (SeqCode) | reverse complement strand
AGGAGCCGACACCGACCGCGTTCACACTCCCGAACGGGAAGCAGCAGCCGTTCATCCACCTTGTCTACATGGATTCGACCTCTGACGACATGAAGCGGATAAACTGACTTCCGAACGTGCTTACTGCACGGTAACTCACCTGATTATAAGGGTGGTCGCCGCATCTCGGTCCACTATGAACCGACAACAGCGTTTCGAGTGCCAGGCCTGCGGCTTCGCGATCGAATCCGAAAACGAGGACGAGCTGGTGGAGCACGCGCAGCAGCACGGCCGAGAGGCTCACGACAAGGACGTCCCGGCGGACGCAGTCCGGGACATGGCGGAGGAGATCTGAGCTCTCCGCCGCCGCTTTCTCTTTTTCCTGCACGGAACGCATAAAACGCGGAGGACGCAAACGGTGGATATGAACGCATGGTTCATCGCGGCCGCAGTCATCGGGATAGTGGTCATCGCAGTCACAGCTACAGATACCACTTCTGATACCTCGACGCAGCCAGTCTCCGGCGAAGAATACAACGTAACCGACGACGGCACGAAATACACCGTACATCCCTCCGAGCTGGTGCAGGGCTGTCCCGGGATGGACTGCATCCCGTCCATCGACAACCCGAAGTTCCAGCGTGCAGCGGAGGCGACCTGGCTCGATTCCAGCGATCTCGTCATCGGCGTTGAGGTTGACGGCGAGGCAAAGGCCTACCCGTTCCGCATCCTGAACGTGCACGAAATCGTGAACGACGAGGTCGGCGGTGAACCGGTAGCAGTGACGTACTGCCCGCTGTGCCGTTCCGGGCTTGTCTACAGCCGGGTCGTGGACAACCGGACGCTGGAGTTCGGCGTGTCCGGGAAGCTGTGGAATGCCAACCTCGTCATGTACGACAGGCAGACAGAGACGTACTGGAGCCAGATCCAGGGAAAAGCTATCGTCGGCCCGCTGGTCCCGGAAGAACTTGACCTGGTTCACTCCGTTATCACGGACTGGGAGAGCTGGCAGGACAGCCACCCGGACACCCGGGTGCTGTCGCGCGACACCGGTATCTATTCGCCGCGGCGGTACGGCAGCAACCCGTACACCGGGTTCCAGAGCAGCGGGCGTGTCGGGTTCGGAGTTGACAATGTGGACGACCGGCTGCATCCGAAAGAGCTGGTGTACGGGGTGGCTATCGGCCGCGATGCAACGGCGTACATCGCGGACGAGATCCGGAACAGAGATGTGATCAACGACAGGGTCGGGAACGTCCCTGTGCTCGTGGTGGAAGACCAGGACAGCGGCGGCATCCGTGTGTTCGCACGGGAGATCGACAACGAGACGCTCGAGTTCCACCTCGACAACGGGACGCTCGTCGACCAGGACGGCAACGTATGGAGTTTCACCGGGACAGCACAGGAAGGGCCGCACCAGGGCGAAACACTGGAGCAGCTGAACTCGCACGGGTTCTTCTGGTTCGCATGGAGCATCTTCCACCCGGAAACCAATATCTACGGACGTGACACGTGATGGAGCGGAACATATTGCTGGCAGGTGCGGCCGTCCTCGTCGCGGTCGCCGGGGCGGCCGTGGTGCTCGGCGGCAACCCTGCAACGACATCGAACGGGACGGTCGACCGGGAAACCGGTGCTACGGCGTCGGGCTGGAAATCTGTGACACTGACGGACGTCCGCACAGGGGAGACGTTCACCATTGCCGGGTTCGACAGGCCGGTGCTGGTGGAGAGCTTCGCGGTGTGGTGTCCGACATGCACCCGGCAGCAGCAGGAACTCAAACAGCTGCACGAGCAGGTCGGTGACCGTATCGTATCAGTATCTATCGACACGGACCCGAACGAGGACGCTTCCAAGGTCCGGAAGCACATCCATCAGAACGGGTTCGACTGGCGGTACGCGGTCGCGTCGGCCGATTTCCTCCGACCGTTCATCGACGCGTTCGGCCGGGATGTGGTGAACGCGCCGCTCGCACCGATGGTTCTCGTGTGTCCGAATGGGACCGCCCGGCAGCTGCCGAACGGTGTGAAGCCTGCGGACAGCCTGCAGCAGACCGTTGCACAGAGGTGTTAGCGTGGGCGTGCTCGCCGATCTCGGGACAGCGTTCGTGCTCGGGCTTCTCACACCTCTGACCGCTGCCTGCGTCCTCCCGCTCTACCCTGGCTTCCTCACCTATATCACCGAACAGCTCGACGCAGACGCCGGCAGAACGGCCTACGCTGCAGCCGGTATCGCGGTCGCGGCAGGCGTGGTCTCGTTCATGGTCGGTATCGGCATCGTGTTCACCACTATCCTCCAGGTATCGCTGACCAGCGTCGTCGAAGTTGTGTCGCCGGCCGCGTTCGCGTTGCTCGGCCTGGTCAGCATCGGACTGATAGCCGACGTCCAGCTCGACCGGTACCTGCCGCAGGTGACGTCGCCGTCGCTCGGCGGCCCGCTACGGAACGCGTTCTCGTTCGGTCTCTTTTTCGGTGCGATAGTCCTTCCCTGCAATCCCGGGTTCATCGCGGCGTTCTTCATCCGGTCGGCGGTTATCGAGAACCCTGTGACCAATATCCTCGGGTTCATCTTCTTCGGCGCAGGGATCGGCGCGCCGTTGCTCGCGTTCTCGCTCGTCTCGATGCAGTGGAGTTCCACTATTATCGCAGTACTGACACGACACCGGACCCGTATCAATCGTACAGCCGGGGTCATCATGCTGGCAGTGTCCCTCTACTACATTGTCGTCGTGTTCCAGGTAGCCGGGCCGGGAGCGGCAGCAGCGGTCTCGGCCGTCGTCGATCCCATCCTGGACCCGGTGTACAGCGGCATTTCCGGGCTCATCCCGTGAGCCTGTCGGCGACAGCGTCAGCCGCCGCGCTGTCGTCGAACACGATACGGCACCGGTACCGGCGGGAGATGATACCGCAACGGTACAGCGATGCGGAGAGGTGCTCGCTCTCGAAATAGTCAGGGTTCGTCGGTTCCACGACGTGCCGGTAGATGCCGTTCTCCAGGCTGCGTACAAGACGGGCCAGCATCGCGAACAGGCCGGTAGCTGTTACTTCGCCCACCTCGCCCGCTTTCTGTGCGCTCCGCCGCGGGTTGCCGTGCACCAGCGCCGCACCGGAATCCCGGGCGCGGTCGCCGGCCTGCTCGATGTCGGCGCGCGTTCCATCGCTTGCAGCTTCGAACCGTGTCTCCCCGATGCTCTCACCGTCTACGGTCCGCTGCTTTACCTCGTCCATCTCCTCACCGTCCTTCGGCCGCCATGTTTCGAAGCCGTCGGCCGGGACGTCGGACGCGGCAAGTGCATCGGACACGGCGGCAGAGAAATCGATGATATCGGTCCAGTCCCCTTCCTCCGTCAGAACGCGGCCGGACTGTTGCATACTGCGGCATTAGGAGGACGCGTCTTAAAGGTACGTGTCGTCGGCTGCCTGGTTGTACCCGTCACCGCCCGGTCCGTACGCCGCCCCGTGCCGTGTGCGGCCGCAGCTCCCGCTGCCGAGCCGCGACGGGTTGTTCCCGGTGAAGCTGAGGGTGTGCCTGACGTCGGGATCGCCGTTGATGTACCGGATTGTCATCTCGTCCTTCGGATGCAGGTGGTGTGTCTTCTCGTGCCGCACCGTCCGCTCCCTGTCAACTTTGTAGAGGCGGCTGTTGACGACGACGTGCGAGGAATCGCGGCGGGTGAACCCGAACAGGCCGTGCGGCAGATCCTGCTCCACGACAGCGAGCTGCTCCGGATGTTTACCCCCGTTTTCACGGGAAACGTCAACGTCTTCACTCACCGTTTCCCCAGTGGAAGCGGTGTCGCTGTCTTCCGCGGCGAACGCGGTCCATCGCTCCCCGAAATCGTCTTCTAACCAGGTATCGACGGTGTCGTCCATACCGCTGCCGGGGTGTTGAAAGACTTAAATCCCTGTGTCCTCCAGTACACGGTATGAAGCCGCTTGTCACGTTTCTGACCAGTTCAGAGCTGCAGGACGCGCTCGGGGAGCCGCTGTCGGACGAGGAGGAAGAGGAGCTGCAGGATTTCCGTGACCGGCTGCTGGAGAGCTTCGGGAACCTGGAGGAAGCACTCGAGGAGATGGAGGACCTGTACGGCCGGGGATGGAAGACGTTCGACGTCAGCGTGTACGTGTTCGAGGGGAACAAGGAGTCGGTGTCCTCACCTATCCTGCTCCGGCAGAAGGAGATACAGGCGGCGGTGTTCGAGACATTCTGGATGCTTGCCAAGCTGTTCATCCGGGACGACCCGCCGGACTCGGAACTAGTCGAGGAGGGGTACGGGAAAATCGACGCCGTTTCCGCATTGCTCGCATCCGCGGCGCTGGAACGGGTGATGGACGCGGACGGGTACGCGGAGCTGGAGGACGCAGCACGGTCCGACACCGACGACATCAAGACGTGGCGGAAGGTGGACGAACTGCAGGAGCAGTGG
>JAXIOB010000006.1:0-23055 GCA_034190585.1 Asbonarchaeaceae archaeon (SeqCode) | reverse complement strand
TTCGAGCAGGCCGGGAAGGCCGTGTTCCAGGTCATGACCGACGTCGACCAGCTCGAGACGGTTGAGATGGTGAATGTCGCCGTGGAGAGCGAGAACCTGGAGGCGCTGCTGTACGACTTCGTCGACGAACTTATCTACATCGCGGATACAGAGCGACTGCTGCTGAAGGAGTTCGACCTTGTGGTCGAGGAGACAGACGCCGGGTACCGTGTGGACGGGACCGGCAGCGGCGAACCGGTGTCCAGCAGGGTGCGGCACCAGGAGGTGAAGGCGCCGACCTACAGCGACATCAGCATCGGGGAGGACGACGGAGAACAGGTGCTACGGATGTTCGTGGACGTATAACCGCTGCGGTTAAAAGAATCCTCGTCCACTGGTTCAACATGGTAGAAGATTTCGATCTGCAGCACCTGTCGGAGTACGAGTGGGAGCTGCCGCAGGACGGAGAGATGAACGTTCCGGCGCGCGTGTTCGCCTCCGAGAAGCTGCTAGAGGTCATCCGGGACGACCGCACGCTCGAACAGGCGCGGAACATCACCCACTTCCCCGGCATCCACAAGTACGCGTGCGTGCTGCCGGACGCGCACCAGGGCTACGGGATGCCGGTCGGCGGCGTGGTGGCGCTCGACGTCGAGAACGGCGGGATATCACCCGGAGCCGTCGGCTACGATATCAACTGCCTTTCCGGTGATGCAGCGGTGCTGCTCGAATTCGGCCGGCGGAAACCTATCCAGGAGCTGGAGGACGATGTCCCTACCGAGCGACCGGTGGTGGCTGCCGACCGGTCCACCGCCTCCGACATGCAACTATTCATGGAGAAAGAGGAGCAGGAGACGTACACGGTCGAGACGGAGACAGGCGAGACAGTCGAGGCAACCACAGACCATCCATTCCAGACGGCGGACGGGATGGTCCCGCTGGAGAACCTTGAGGAGGGGGACACGGTGATGGTCAGCCCGTTCCAGGGCCTGCCGGACGAGGAACCAGAACGGTTCACAGTCCTCGACCGTGACGACTTCGACGGCGAAGATCCGCAGCTCGTGAAAGCGCTGACCGACCGCGACCTCCTGCCGCTGCGGACGACGGACCGCGAGTTCAACATCCTGCTGAAGCTTGTCGGCTTCCACACCGGCGACGGAGCGTTCAACAACACCGGGAAGACCACATTCTACGCCAATAAAGAGGATCTCAAGACGATCCAGCGCGACATCCGGCAGCTCGGGTTCTCACCGTCAAGCATCTACGAACGGGACAGGGAGCACGAGGTGGACGGGAACGCGTTCGAATCGACAGAGACCAGCGTCTCCTGCGGCTCAAAGGCGTTCCAGAAGCTACTGATCAAACTCGGAGCACCGGGCGGAGCGAAGGTCGAAAGCAGCTTCACAACACCCTCCTATATCGAGAGGCTGGCGGTCTGGCAGAAGGCGCTGTACCTCTCCGCGTTCTTCGGTGCGGAGATGAGCAAACCTGCTGCAGTGTACAGGAAGAACTTCTACTGTCCGACAGTATCCCACAACAGAGTGGAAATGGAGCAGGAGGCTGGCGAACAGTTCATGCACGAGCTGAAGCAGCTGCTGGCGTCGCTCGACATCGAAACCACTGCACTCGAAGCGTTCGAGGCAGACAGCAACCGTGACCACGAGATGATGCGGTTCCGGTTCGGGATCAGCAGCAAACCAGAGAACCTTGTCCGGTTCCTCACAACGGTAGGCTACCGGTACAACCTGGACAAGCAGAAGGAGGCGATAAAGGTCGCACAGTACACGAAGAAGAAAGAGGCGGCGATACGGCAGCGGGCAGCAGTTGCGGAGGAAGCAGTCCAACTGTATAACGAGGGTACCGCGCCCAAGGACCTGAAACAGCGGTTCGATGTGAACGACCGGTTCATCGAACGCAGTATCTGGAGCGGGCGGGATACGAAGATACGGCCGCCGCAGGACTTCCCGGATTTCGAGGAGTACCGCAGCGACGTGACCGTCCGCGACAATCTCACGATACCGGCAGAGATCGGTTCCATCGACCGTGCAGGCAGGAAACCGGTGTACGATATCGGGGTGGACCACGAGGCCCACAACTTCCAGGCCAACAGTTTCGTGGTCTCGAACTGCGGCGTCCGTGTGATGACCACCAATCTCGCGTACGACGAGATCAGAGGCAAAGAGCAGCAGCTGGCCAACATCCTGTTCCAGAAGGTGCCGTCCGGCCTCGGCGAGGGTGCAGTCGCAGGCTCGCTGTCCGTCGACGAGGTGGAGGACATCTGCCTGGACGGTTTGCAGTGGGCCGTCGACAACGGGTACGCCGTCGAGGACGACATGGAACACTGCGAGGACGAGGGGTTCCGGGAGTCGGCGTCGGTCGAGCACATCTCGGACAAGGCGAAGAACCGCGCCGCAGAACAGGTCGGATCGCTGGGCAGCGGCAACCACTTCCTCGAGGTGCAGCGTGTCTCGGATATCTATGACGGGGAGACGGCGGCGCAGTACGGCCTGGCGGAGGACCAAGTCGTCGTCACCATCCACTGCGGGTCGCGCGGGCTCGGCCACCAGGTCTGCAGCGACTTCCTGCGGCGGATCGAGCAGGAGCACCAGGAGGAGCTGGAAGAACTGCCGGACAAGGAGCTGGCGTTCGCGCCCGCCGGAAGCGACCTGGAGCAGCAGTACTACGAGGCGATGAACGCCGCCATCAACTTCGCCTGGGTGAACCGTCAACTGGTGATGCACCAGGCCCGCAAATGCTTCGAACGGATCTTCGACCGGTCGTGGCAGGAGATGGACATGCACCTGCTGTACGACGTGGCGCACAACATCGCGAAGAAAGAAGAACACGATATCGAGGGCGAGCAGCGGGGGGTATACGTCCACCGGAAAGGGTCGACACGGGCCTTCCCGGCGGGACACGAGGACGTACCGGAGGCGTACCGTGACGTCGGCCAGCCGGTGCTCATCCCGGGATCGATGGGGACCGCGTCCTACATCCTGAAGGGGACGGAGACGGCGATGCAGAAGACGTTCGGCAGCTCCGCGCACGGCGCCGGACGGCTCATGAGCAGGACGCAGGCGAAGGAGGATTTCTGGGGCGGCGACGTCCAGGACGATCTGGAGCGGGACAACATCTACGTCAAGGCGCAGTCCGGCTCCACCATCGCGGAGGAAGCCCCGGGCGTGTACAAGGACGTGGACGAGGTCGTCCGTGTCACCGATGCGGTGGGGATCGGGGAGAAGGTGGCCCAGATGCGGCCGCTCGTCAACATCAAGGGCTGACCCAGCGCCGCACCTATTTAAAAGTTCTCGTAACTGCTACACTCACGCCCAGGTTCTGGGCGTGCACGCCTCCTCGGAGGCCTCTGCTTAAGGCTTCGCCGAAGATCCAGCCGTGCACTCGAGCCCGAAGGGGGAGAGTGGACCGCAGGTGACCTTCAGGTCGAAGCGAGGTGTCATAAGTGGCAGACAAGAACCATCCACGACGCGGCTCACTCGGGTACAAACCGCAGCGGAGAGCCAAACGGCCGTACCCGCAATTGACGCCGCCGGAAGAGACAGAGGCAGGTGAACCTGTCGGGTTCGCCGGGTACAAGGCCGGTATGACACGCGTTCTCAGGATCGACGACGAATTCGAGTCACCGACCAAGGGGCAGGAGGTGGCAGATGCGGTGACCGTTGTGGAAGTGCCGCCGATCGCAGTGTACGGCATCCGTGCGTACGGTGTGACGGCTCAGGGTGAGACCCCGCTGACCGAGGTATATGCAGACAACATCTCCGCCAGCCTTGACCGCGCCGCTGTCGTCCCGGACGGGACGGACGTGTCGACGCTGGAGGAACGTGAGGACGACATCAGCGACATCCGGCTGCTCGTCCACACACAGCCGGAACAGGCAGGCATCGGGAAGAAGACGCCGGAAGTGTTCGAGATGCCGGTCGGCGGCGACACCGTGGAGGAGAAGCTGGACGTCGCCACCGACCTGCTCGGCACCGAGCTGTCCGTCGACGAGGTTCTGGACGACGGCGAGTACGTCGACACGATCAGCGTGACCAAGGGCAAAGGGTTCCAGGGCCCTGTGAAACGGCACGGCGTGAAGACGCTGTCCCACAAGACGCAGAAATCGAACCGGAAAGCCGGTAACATCGGGCCGTGGCACCCGGACCATACCAAGTGGACGGTGCCGCAGCCCGGCGGGATGGGGTACAACAAGCGGACAGAGCTGAACAAACGCGTACTGGCGGTCGGCGACAACCCTGCCGAGGTCACGCCGGAGAGCGGGTTCAAGAACTACGGCGAGGTGGAAAGCACCTATCTCCTTGTAAAGGGCTCGGTACCCGGCCCCGCGAAGAGGCTTATAATGCTTCGGCCCGCCGCACGAAAGGATGACTACCCGGAAAACCCGGAGATAACACATATCGAGCGGTGAATACCATGGCAGATGTACACGGGACGGACGGCACGGCAACAGGCGAGGTAGACCTGCCGCTGCAGTTCCAGGAACGCGTCCGGCCTGACATCATCAAGAAGGCGGTCCTGGCCGCGCAGAGCAACCGCCGGCAGCCGTACGGCGCGGACGAGGAATCCGGTATGAAGCACGTGACGCACTGGAAGAAGCGGAGTCGAGCGTACAGAGGAATCCGCGGCCGCAGCTACCCGTCCTCACGGACCCCGCGGAAGATCACGTTCCGCCGCGGGATGCAGATGTCCGGACCGGGTGGCGAGGCGCCGCAGGCGGTCGGCGGGAGGAAGGCCCACCCGCCGAAGGCGGACAAGGACTTTTCCAAGGATATCAATGAGAAGGAGCGGCGGAAGGCGATCCGGAGCGGTATCGCCGCGACGATGGACAAGGAGACGGTCCGGGAGCGCGGCCACGTGGTCGACGGGGCCGACCTCCCGCTGGTCGTGGACGCGGACGTGGAGGAACTGGAGCAGACAGCCGAGGTCGAAGCGCTGCTGGAGCGGCTCGGACTCGGTGACGAGCTGGAACGTGTCCGCGAGAACGCGGGCCGGGCCGGGAAAGGGACGCGCCGCGGCCGGCCTGGACGGGAGAAGGCAGGGCCGCTGTTCGTGGTCGGCGAGGACCGGGGTATCGCCCGTGCGGCACGGAACCTTCCCGGCGTGGACGTGTGCACGGTCGAGCAACTGAACGCAGAACTGCTTGCGCCGGGAACCGAGCCAGGCCGGCTCACGGTCTGGACCGAAACCGCTGTCGAACGGCTCGACGAGGAGGGGCTGTTCCGGTGACAGAGACAGCAGCGTGGGACGTCATCAAGCACCCGCACCTGACCGAGAAGAGTATGGACATGGTCGACCGGGAGAACAAGCTGACGCTCATCGTCGACGACCGCAGCAGCAAGCCGGAGATACAGGACGCGGTCGAGGACCTGTTCGACGTGGATGTCGCCGCTGTGAACACGGTAAACCGTGGCGACGACAAAAAAGCATATGTAAAACTTGCACCGGAGCACGACGCAATGGACGTGGCGACACGGCTCGGCATGCTGTAAGGTGACAATAATGACGAAACGTATCCGCAGTCAGCGGCGTGGCAAGGGCTCGCCCACATACACCGCACAGTCGCACCGCGGCCGCGGCGGGGCGTCGCACCCGCAGGGCGAGGTCTCAGGGACTGTCGTTGACATCGTCGACGACCCGGCCCGGACCGCGCCGGTCGCAGTCGTGGAGTTCGAAGACGGGGAGCAGCGGAACGTCCTCGTGCCGGAAGGCGTTGCTGTCGGCGATGATATGGATATCGGTGTGGAGGCGCCGATCGAGGCAGGGAACACACTGCCGCTCAGGGAGATCCCGGAGGGCGTCCCGATCTGCAACATCGAACTGCAGCCGGGGGACGGCGGGAAGATCGCCCGTTCGTCCGGGACGTACGCGTTCGTTGTAACACATACAAAGGACAGTACGCGTGTCCGCCTGCCGTCGAAAGAGTTCAAAGACATGGACCCTGACTGCCGTGCCACCATCGGCCAGGTCGCCGGTGGCGGCCGGACGGAGAAGGAGTTCGAGAAGGCGGGCGAGGTCCACCACAAGGCGAAGGCGACCGGCAAACAGTACCCGACCGTGTCCGCGGTGGCGATGAATGCTGTCGACCACCCGTTCGGCGGGTCCACCAAACCTGGCAGGCCGAAGACCGTGTCGCGCGACGCGTCGCCCGGCTCCAAGGTCGGAAGCATCGGCGCCAGACGGTCCGGGAAGAAGAAGGAGTAAGCGATGGCAGACGAATTCACATTCCGCGGCCATACACTGGACGAACTCCAGAAGATGAACATGGACGAGTTCTCGGAGTTGCTGGATGCGCGGAAGCGGCGCAGCATCAAGCGCGGCCTGACGGACCGGCAGAAAAAGCTGCTGCGGAAGATTCGGGAGGACGACCACGTGCGGACGCACGAACGCGACATGATCGTGGTCCCGGAGATGGTCGGCAAAACTATCAGTATCTACAATGGGAAGGAGTTCGTGGATGTGGACATCGAACCGGCGATGATTGGCCACTACCTCGGCGAGTTCACGTACAACCGGGAAGAGGTGGAGCACAGCGCTCCCGGCCTCGGTGCGACGCGCTCCTCCAAGTACATCCCGCTCAAGTGATGTGATAATCGATGCAGGTACACGACGACGAGGCCGTTGCCCGGGGGCAGAACCTTCCTATCTCGCGGAAGCACGCGCGCGAGGTCGCCGCGTTCATCAAGGACGAGTCCGTCGAACAGGCCAAGGCCAGGCTGGAGCGTGTCATCGACAAGGAGCAGGCGGTCCCGTATACACGCCACGACGCAGAGCAGTCCCACCGCAGCGGGGATATGGACTCCGGCCGGTACCCTGTGAAGACAGCGGAGGAGATGCTCGAACTACTTGAAAGTGCGGAGAGCAATGCGGTACACGAGGGTATGAACGCAGAGGACCTGGCCGTGACCGGTGTGATGGTGAATCAGGGGAACCGGATGGTGACCCCGAAGCGGCACCGCGGCCAGAAAACCAAGGCAGCGCACGTCACTATCAAGGTCGGTGAGAACTAGTATGATTGAAAAGGAGTTCATCGAGCGCGGTATCACGAAGGCGAAGCTGGAGGAGTTCCTGGAGCGTGAGCTCCGGAACGCCAACTATTCGCATATCGATATCACGAAGACACCGACCAGTACGAACCTTACGATCTACGCGGAGAAGCCCGGTCTCGTTATCGGCCGCGGCGGCTCCCGGATCAACGAGATCATCGACGCACTGGAGGAGCAGTTCGAGATCGAGAACCCGCAGGTCGACGCACAGGAGGTCGAGGACCCGGACCTGGACGCGAACGTTGTCGCGAAGAACGTCGCAGGGTGGCTGGAGAAGGGCGGGCACCCGAAGCGTGTCGGGAACACATACATGCGGCGGGTGATGGAGGCCGGTGCGATCGGCGTCGAGATCGAGATATCCGGCAAGCTCAGCGGGTCGCGCGGCCGGACGGAGAAGTTTATCGACGGGTACGTGAAGAAGTGCGGCGACACCGCCAAGGACTATGTCGACCGGGCATACGAGAAGGCCGTGACGAAGCCTGGAGCGCTCGGTGTCAAGGTGCAGATCATGACTGATATGCCGGAGCACATGAAGCTCGCATTGCAGAGCGACGAGGAAGAGGAACGGCCGGACGAGGCAGACGTCGAGGCCGGCGAGGCAGACGACGCGAACTACGACGAGGTCGTCACCGGAACGGTAGCGGAGGTCAAGGAACGTGTCGAAGAGGAGGGGCTGGACCCGGGGCAGGTGCTGGAAGCGGAGGAGGACAGCAAGAACAGGACGACACTTGTCAGCTGGCTTGAAGGGCGTATCTCAACCAGCGGGGAAGACGAGGAAGAGCCAGATGGATCGGAGCCGGAGACTGACCACGAGGACGTGGTTGCGGGGACTGTGGACGAGGTCAAGGACGCAGTCCGCGACCAGAACCTGGTGCCGGAAGAGGTGCTGGAAGCAGAGATGGAGGGGAAGGACCGGAAAACGCTGAAAGAATGGCTGGAGCGGCGGGTGGAATAGATGGCCATCCTCACGTCCGACGAGGCACGGGAGATGGGTCGTAACGAGCTGGAGGAGCGGCTTGACGACTTGAACCTTGAACTTGCGAAGGAGCGCGGCCAGATCGCCGTCGGCGGGTTCCCGGAGGACCCGGGACGGATCAGCGAGATCCGGCGTACGATCGCCCGTATCAAGACGGTGCTGCACGAACAGCAGTCGGGCAAACCTACAGACGAGGAATCATCACAGACTGCTGTTCGTGTAGGTGAGCAAGGGGAACGATGACTGAGACGTGTCCGAACTGCGGCCTCCCGCAGGACCTGTGCGTGTGCAAGGATATCGCGCGGGAGGAGCAGCAGATTGAGGTCACAATTTCTGAACGCCGGTTCGGGAAGGAGGTCACCATCGTCGAGGGCTTCGACGACGAAGAAGTTGACATCGGCGACCTTGAGACCAAATTGAAGAAGAAGCTGGCGTGCGGCGGCACCGTCAAGGACGGCAAGATCGAGCTGCAGGGTGATCACCGCCGCCGGATCAAGGACGTACTGGAGGAGCTCGGGTTCGAGAAGGATGCTGTCGACGTCCAGTGAGGTGCGTCCTATGCCGCGCAACCCGGAGAACCTTGTCCGCCACGAGCTTATCGGGCTCCCTGTCGACGTGGTCAGCGCGGCAGATCCGGGGATGGAGGGGGCCAGCGGGCAGGTGGTGGACGAGACCCGGCAGACCCTTGTCGTGGCACAGGACGGCGACGAGGTGCAGGTCCCGAAGGAGGGGGCACGGTTCCGGTTCGAGCTGGAGGACGCGGAGGTCGCTGTCGACGGCGATATCCTGGTCGCACGGCCGGAAGAACGCATATTAAAAAAGTTTCCGCGGAAGTGGGAATACGCCGACTGAAACAGGTGAAAACACGTGGCACAGACGATGGACATCGGACTTGACGTCGACGCACCAGGGCAGGAGTGCACGGACGAGAACTGCCCGTTCCACGGAACGCTATCGGTGCGGGGAAGGACGTTCGAGGGAGAGGTCGTGAGCGACGAGATGGAGGACACCGTCCGCGTCCAGTGGGGATACGCGGAGAAGATTCCGAAGTATGAACGATACGAGCGGCGGAACACGAAGGTCGCGGCTCACAACCCGCCGTGTATCGATGCAGCCGAGGGCGACACCGTGACCATCGCGGAGTGCCGCCCGCTGTCCAAGACAAAGAGCTTCGTGGTCGTCGAAACAGGTGAGGCAGAGTGAAGGCAGTAGCATCGAGCATCACGAAGAACCTGGAGTCCGGCTCGAAGCTTGTGTGCGCGGACAACTCCGGGGCCGACGAGCTGAAGCTTGTCAATGTAGAGTCCCGTGCAGGGACGCGGCAGCGCCGCACCAAGGCCGGGGTCTCGGATACAGTGACTGTCCGGGTGACGAAAGGCGACCAGGACGTCAAGGGCGAGATCCACAAGGCCGTTATCATCCGGCAGCGGAAAGAGTACCGGCGGCCGGACGGGCTGCGTATCCGGTTCGACGACAACGCGGCCGTACTGCTGGAGGAATCAGATATCCCGAAGGGAAACCGCATCAAGGGCGTTGTGGCGAAGGAGGTCGTGGAACGGCATAGCGCGGTCGGCAAGATCGCGTCCATCGTGGTGTAATCATGATAATGATTAAACCTGCGAGAAAATCCGGTAGGATTTTGGAGATGGTGTAATCATATGAGCGAGACAACCGAGTGGAGCCGGAGCTGGAACGCATCGAGCGACCCGACCAAGCAGCGGAAGTACCGGCGGAACGCGCCGCACCACCAGCGGAAGCAGTTCCTGAACGCTCACGTCGCGGACACGGTCCAGGAACGGATCGGGACACGATCCGTCCCGGTGCGGACAGGTGACAAGGTCGAGGTGATGCGCGGCGACCATGCAGGCGAGACCGGCCGCGTCGACGATATCGATACAGAGGACGCGAAGATATACGTCGACGGTGTCGAGCGGGAGTCCGTCGATGGTTCCGACGTGAACGTTGCGGTCGACCCGTCCAACGTGAAGGTCACCAAGCTTGACCTGGACGACCCGCAGCGGCTGGCGGAGTACGACGTCTCGGAGGACGCGAAGGAGGAGATCGGTGTCGAACCGGAAGAAGAGGCAGGCGACGATGAGACCGGTGAGGAGCCTGCAACGGAGGACGCCGAAACGGACGGAGACGAGCAAGCGACGGATACCGATCCCGACGATATCGTCACAGGAACAGTGGACGAGGTGAAGGACGCGGTCGAAGCCGGGGCAGACCCAGGAGCTGTTCTCGAGGCCGAGCAGGCGAACATGGACCGCGTGACACTGGTCGACTGGCTGGAAGCCCGTGTGGACGGTGATACAGATGAGTAACCACCAGAAACGGCTGTCTGCGCCGCAGAACTATCCTGTTGAGCGGAAGGAAGGCGCATACGTCGTCACCGCAGAAGGGCCGTACGCAGCGTCCGAAGGTGTGCCGCTGGCGGTGCTGCTGCGGGACGTGCTCGAGTACGTGGATACGATGGCGGAGGTCAAGCAGGTGCTCGCGGACGGCCGCGCACTGGTGAACCAGCGGGAGCGGACTGAACCGGGATCCAACGTCGGGTTCATGGATGTTGTGTCCTTCCCGGACCTGGACGAACACTACCGCGTGCTTGTCACAGGGGACGGGCTCGAACTGGTACCTGTCGAGGGCGACGCGGCGGAGCAGAAGATCGTCCGCGTGGACGACAAGACGACGCTGAACGGCGGTGTGACCCAGCTGAACCTTCACGACGGCAACAATATCGAGACCGACGAGGACGTGCCGACACAGAGTTCGGTGCTGGTGTCTCTCCCAGAGCTCGCTGTCGAGGAGACGGTGGAACGGGAGGACGGCAACCTGGCGTATATCATCGGCGGGCAGCACGTCGGGGAAACTGCGACGGTCCGGTCGGTGGACGTTCAGGCCGGCTCGCAGCAGAACACGGTGACGCTGGAGTCGGACGACGGCGAGTTCCAGACCGTTGAGCAGAACGTATACATGATCGGAGAGGACGAGCCACTGCTGGAGGTGGACCGCGATGAATGAGATGACGGAAATCCGGGTGGCGAAGGTCACTGTCAACATCGGTGTCGGCGAGGTCGGCGACGACGTTGACAGGGCGGTCGACCTGCTGGAGACGCTGACCGGGAAACAGGCAGTCAAGACAGAGTCGACATCCGCGGCACAGGGCTTCGGACAGCGCAGCGGGTTGAACATCGGTGCGAAAGTGACACTCCGCGGCGACGACGCGGAAGAGTTCCTGGAACGCGTGTTCGCGGCGAACGATAACAGGGTGAAGGAACGCGTGTTCGACACGCAGGGCAACTTCTCTATCGGTGTCGACGAGTACATCGACCTGCCGGGGACGCGGTACGACCCGGAGATCGGGATGCAAGGGTTCGACGTCGCTGTCACGCTGGAACGGCCCGGTGCACGGGTCCGGAAACGCGACGACGAGAGCCAGGTCGGCGAGGACCACGCGGTAACCCCCGACGAGGCCAAAGAGTTCGTGCAGGACAGGTTCGACGTCGAACTCGTCTAACGGTATTAAAAGTTTGTTAACAGGTGGAATCAGAGCATGAGCTACGAAGGCGTCCGAAAACAGCTGGAAGAGAAGAAAGGCAAGCTCGAGAAGTTCCGGAAGCACAACGCTCCGAAGAGCCGTGACTTCGGCAAGGCGAAGCGGAAATGCCGGCGGTGCGGCAGGACGGGCCGGGGCATCATCCGCAAGTACGACCTGTACTACTGTCGGCAGTGCTTCCGTGAGATCGCGGAGAATCTCGGGTTCGAGAAGATGAGTTAAGGAGGTATATCGATGCAACAGGATATCCTGGCGGACGCGTTGAGCGCAGTGAAGAACGCACGGCGGACCGGTGAGAACGAGGCGTACATCTCGCCGACCTCCGGACTGGTGAAGGACGTGCTCAAGGTGCTGCAGGAGAACGGGTACATCGGCGTGTTCGAGGAGATCGAGGACGGCCAGGGCGGCACGTTCAAGGTCGAGGTCAACAACCGGCTGAACGATTGCAACGCGGTCAAGCCGCGGTTCTACGTTGGGAAGAACGAGTACAGGGACTACGAGGAACGGTACCTGCCTGCACAGGACTTCGGACAGCTTATCGTGACCACGCCGAACGGCGTGATGGACCACAATACGGCACGGGAGGAAGGCGAGGGCGGCGCAATCCTCGCCTACGTGTACTGAGGTGACATATGATGGAACAAGAAGTTTCGATCCCGGACGACGTCGACGTCACCGTCGATAACGGTACCGTGACAGTCGCAGCCGGGGACGAGACTGTGGAGAGGACGCTGGACCACCCGGATGTCAGCATCAGCACCGGCAACGGCACAGTCACCATCGCCACGGAGACCGGACGGCGCGACGTCGAGGCCCTCGTCGGCACCTACGCAAGCCATATCGAGAACATGGTGAACGGGATCACCGACGGGTTCGAGTACCATATGCAGGGATTCTATTCCCACTTCCCGATGGATATGGCGGTCGACGGCGACACGTTCGTCATCTCGAACTTCATCGGGGAACGGTCCACCCGCGAGGTATCGATTCCCGATAATGTCGAGGTCGAAATCGACGGCGAGGACGTCATCCTGACCGGGCCGGACAAGGAGGCGGTGGGACAGACGGCGGCGAACATCGAGCAGGCATGCTACAAGGGCGACCGCGACCCGCGGAAGTTCCAGGACGGTATCTATATCACCGAACGAGGTGTATCACAGTGAGAGACTCCAGCGGCCAATGCCCCCGAAGGGGGCGAGTACTGCCGCCTGCTACGGCAGGCGTTCAGGACGGTATCTATATCACCGAACGAGGTGTATCACAGTGAGCGACGAGTTCAAGCGGCAGAACAGTCACAAGCACAGGCGCGTCCCTGATTCGTGGCGGCGGCCGCGCGGCACGCACTCGCCACGGCGGAAGGAGGAGAAGCACGCAGCACCGGTTCCCAAGCCGGGATACCGGACGCCGGCATCGGAGCGGGGCAAGCACCCGTCCGGCTACGACGAGGTACTGGTCCATACGCCGTCCGAGCTGGAAGATATCGATGCAGAGACGGAGGCGGTACGGATCGGGTCGTCGGTCGGCGGCCGGAAACGCGAGGCGATCGTCGAAACCGCAGACGAACTCGGGATCAAACTGCTGAACGCGGGTGACGAGTGATGGTCGGGACAGCGTTCTACCGCCCTGGCACCGAGAAATGTCCGAACTGCGGCGACTTCGGTGTCGAAGAGGACGACCACCGGAAATGCCCGGCGTGCGACACACGGTTCAACGAGTACATGGTGCTGGAAGAAGGCCGGAACGTGCAGTTCAAGAACAACTAGGGAGATAATCATGACTGATCTTTCAAGCCAGAAGCGGATGGCGGCCGACATCCTGGATGTCGGCGAGTCACGGGTATGGATCGACCCGGACAGGACCGACGATGTGGAAGGTGCGATCACGAAGCAGGATATGCGGAACCTTATCGAGTCCGGCGTCGTCAAGAAGCAGGAGAAGAAAGGGGTGAGCCGGCAGACCGGTACCTCGGGCGGCGACGGCCCTGGATCCCGCAGCGGGACTGCAGGTGCACGGAAGTCGGACAAGGAGGAATGGACCGAGAAGATCCGGGCGCTCCGCTCCGAGCTGAAGGAGCTGCGCGACGAGGGCGATATCACGCCGTCCCAGTACCGCGAGCTGTACGACAAGGCCTCCGGCGGGTTCTTCCGGAACCGGAAACACATGAAGCTGTATATCGAGAAGAACATCGGTGACGGGTGATGGCGGACGGCACGAACTACGAGATGCCGTTGAAGCGGCGGCGGACCGGGGAGACGGACTACGGGCAGCGGCTTGAACTGCTGAAATCCGGGGTTCCCCGCGCGGTCGTCCGTGTATCAAACAGTCACACCCGTATCCAGCTGGTCGCCTACGGTGACGACGGCGATGAAACGGTCGCATCCGGTTTCTCCGGAGAACTGGCCGATTTCGGATGGGACGGCCACACCGGGAACCTGTCGGCGGCATACCTGGCCGGCGTGCTCGCCGGCGCCCGGGCAACTGCCAGCGGTGTCGACCGGGCTGTCCCGGATTTCGGTGCGGAGACGCCGGAGTACGGCAGCCGGTACTATGCAGCGGTCGAGGGACTGCGGGATGCAGGGCTGGACGTGCCTGCGGCGGCCGATGTGACACCGGCAGAGGACAGGGTGGCCGGAGACCATCTTGATACCGGGGATGCAGCGGCGGTTGAAGAGGTTAAAAAGACTATCACGGAAGAGTACGGTGAGAGCTGATGGCGGACGACGATGACGAGATATGGCACCCGAAGACCGATCTCGGGCGGAAAGTGCTGAGCGGCGACGTTACCGATATCACACAGGTGCTGCGCGGCCGGGAGAAGATCCGGGAGCCGGAGATCGTGGACAACCTTGTCTCGAATCTGGACGAGGAGGTCATCCTGATCGGCGGCACCCCGGGCAAGGGCGGCGGGAAGAAGCGGATCGTCTCCCGGCGGACGGTCCGGATGCACAAATCCGGGCGGCGGTTCAACACGAAGTCGATGGTCGTGGTCGGGAACCGTGACGGCCTGCTCGGGCTGGCGGAAGGAAGTGCAGACGATACGCGGGATGCGATCGACAAGGCGCGGGATAATGCGAAGCTGAACATGATTGAGGTCCGCCGCGGCTGTGGGTCGTGGGAGTGCGGATGTGGCGAGCCGCACAGCATCCCGTTCACGGTGGAGGGCAAGTCCGGGTCGGTGGAGGTGGAACTGCAGCCGGCGCCACGCGGCATCGGCCTCGCAGCATCGGAGGGTATCCGGAAGACGCTGGAGCTGGCAGGTATCGAGGACGCATGGATCAAGTCCCGCGGGAACACACGGACGCGGGAGAACCACATCAAGGCGGTGTTCAACGCGCTGCAGCAGTTGAACGAGATGAAAACCAGCGAGCAGATCGAACAGTCCGCGGGCATCGTCGAGGGCGGGGTGTGACCGGTGCTTGCAGCGGTCCGTGTCCGCGGCATCCCTGACACCCCGGAGAACGTATCCGCTACACTGGAATCGCTGCAGCTGACGCAGAAGAACGCGTGTGTCGTACTCGAGGATACGGACAGTAACCGTGGGATGCTGGACGCGGCGAAGGACTTCGTCGCGTACGGCGAGGTCAGCGAGGAAACGGCAGATACGCTCGGTATTGACGGCGGCCCGGTACGGCTGTCCCCGCCATCCGGCGGGTTCAAGGACCCGAAACGCCAGTACGGGCAGGGCGGATCCGTCGGGAAACGGGACGATATGGATGCGTTGCTGGACCGGATGCTGTAGGTGAACCACCATGGGAAACAAAGACAGGGGAAGCGGGACGCACGGCCGTGGCAACGGCAAGAAGGGTCGCGGCGCGGGAAACCGTGGGGGGAGAGGTAACGCCGGCTACGGGAAGAAGGCGAAGCACAAGAAACAGGAGGCGTGGAACGAGGGCTACGAACTTGGAGAAAGCGGATTCAAGCGGCCGCAGTCCACCGCGGAGGAGACGGAGGCGATCAACCTGCGGGATATCGACCAGCGGATCGACGCGTTCGTTGAAGCAGGACTGGCGGAGGAGGACGGTGACAGCTACGTGTTTTACGCCGACGAGGCCGGGTACGACAAGGTGCTGGGCGGCGGCCGGCTGACGAAGGATATCGATATCAGGTCGGACGCGTTTTCGGGCAGTGCGGAACGGAAGATCGAAGACAGTGGGAACGAGGCTATCGAGGCGTAACACGCCATGTCGCTCCTTGTCACGCTTTCCGAATACTTGCCAGCGGTGAAGCGGCCGGACCGTGACCTGTCGTTCCGGGAGAAGCTGACATGGACGGGCATCGTCCTGCTGCTGTACTACGTGATGAGCGAGATCCTTATCTACGGCGCCTCATCGCAGCAGCTGGCGCAGTTCCAGCAGCTGCAGACGATCCTCGGCTCACAGATCGGTACGTTGATCACGCTCGGTATCGGGCCGATCGTGTCCGCCTCCATCATCCTCCAGTTGCTGGTCGGTGCGGACATCCTGCCGTGGGATACGAACACGGAGGAGGGCAGGGCTAAGTTCCAGGGAACGCAGAAACTGCTGTCCTACCTGTTCGCCATCTTCGAGGCGTTCGCGTTCGTCGGAATGGGCGCTATCACCCCTGCACAGGCCGGTGCCATCCCGTTCCTTGTCGTGGTGACACAGGTCGCGATGGGCGGTTCGTTCATCATCCTGATGGACGAGATCATCTCCAAGTGGGGCTTCGGATCCGGTGTATCCCTGTTCATCCTGGCCGGCGTGTCGAAGACCATCCTGATCGCGACGCTCAGCCCGTTCACGTCCAGCGTCCCGGCCAACCTGTGGTTCGCATCGGCCGCGGCCGGGCAGGGACCGAGCGGGGTCCTGCTGCAGGTTGTAACGGGCCATATACAGATGGTCGGTGTCATCGGGCTGCTGTCGACGCTCGTCATCTTCCTGATAGCGGTGTATGCGCAGGCGATGCGCGTCGAGATCCCGTTGACGTTCGGGAACGTGCGCGGGTTCGGGCAGAAGTGGCCGCTGAAGTTTATCTACACGAACGTGATCCCGGTCATCTTCGTCGGCGCACTGCTGTCCAACTTCCAGCTCATCGCGTCGCTGATGACGCAGCGCGGCATCGAACTGTCTATCAACGGGTTCTACATCATCGGCAAGTACTCGGGAGCGGCGACACCGTCCGCTGACACGCTGATATACTATTTTTCGGCGCCGAGCGGCATCATCACGAATATCTTCAATTCGATCACCACGCTGAGCCTGCAGGTGCCGCCGACACAGATCGTGCAGATGCTTGTCTATACGAGCTTCTACATGGTCGGGTCCGCCATCTTCTCCATCTTCTGGATGCAGACGTCGGGGCAGGATCCGCGGAGCGTGGCGGAGCAGATCGCGGACATCGGTATGAAGGTTCCCGGCCATAGAAAGGATACGCGCGTCATCGAGAAAATCCTGAACAGGTACATCCCGCCGCTCGCGGTGCTCGGCGGCGCGTTTGTCGGGTTCCTCGCCGCGGTCGCGAACTTCACCAACGCGTTCGGCGGCGGTATGGGCATCCTGCTCGCGGTGATGATCTCCTACCAGCTGTACGAGGAGCTGGCGAAGAAGCACATGGAGGAGATGCACCCGGCGTTCCGGAAATTCATGCAGGAAGGCGTCTGAAAACCCTTATAAAGGTGGCAACGGGGTCGCACGCATGGGATACGCGGGTATCTACGGGTTCCTTCTCGGCGTGATGGAGCCGATCTTTCCATACACGTTCGACCCACTGTTCGGGCCGCTGCTCGCTGTCGGCAGCCCGGCAACGGGTGCACGTGTCACTGTCCTCGTGGTCACGGTGACCATGGCCGTGCTGTACTCTGTCATCACGTACCTGTTGATGGACAGGGAGCGGTACCACGAGGTGAAGGAGGAGATATCCGAGCTGCAGGAGAAGATGAAGGAGGCGCAGGACGACGAGGAGCTCGGCGAATCGACGGACCATATGAAGGAGAGCTTCAAGAAGCAGATCGACATGTTCAAGGCACGGCAGAAGCCGATGCTGGTGACGTTCCTGCTGTTCTTCCTTGTCTTTCCATGGATGTTCGCCACGTTCTCCCCGGTCATCCCGCTGACCGCGGCAGACAGCGGCTACACCGGGACGCTGGACCTCAACGGCCGGGAAATGCAGCTGACTGTGCAGAACCAGACCGGGACCGCGACGGTCACGGTCAACGGCGAATCGTACACGGTGGGCGAGACGTTCGAGATGGGCGACTTGCCGTGGAAGGTGAAACGGATTTCGACCGGGCCCACCCCCGAGATAAAGGTCGCAGCAGTGATATGGTACTCGCCGGTCGGGCTGCCGGGGACGGGGAAGGATGTGGGATGGCTTGCGACGTACATCCTGCTGAACATCCCTGTGACGATGATTCTCAGCAAGAAGCTGGGCATCCAGTGACGTTGTTTTTAATAGCTGCGGCGTGACGCGCATCTATGCTTCCAGCCGAGGAGAACCAGGCCGCTGACTGGCGCGTGGTCGACGACGCGGAGACGGACTGGGACTACGGCGAGCGGCCGGAGCAGCGGAGCGTGGAGCAGAAACTGGCGGACGGGCTTGTCGTCGTCGACAAGCCGGAGGGGCCGCAGTCGAACCAGGTCTCGGTCTGGGTGAAGGACATCCTGGAACGGGGCAAGGCCGGACATTCCGGCACCCTGGACCCGCACGTGACCGGGGTGCTGCCGGTCGGACTGGACCAGGGGACGAAGGTGATGGACCCGCTCAGCCAGGCCGGGAAGGAATACGTGTGCATGATGGAGCTGGGTGAGGAACGGGAGCAGCAGCGGGTCAAGGAGGTAGCGGAAGGATTCGTGGGAACGGTGACGCAGCTGCCGCCGGAGAAAAGTGCGGTGAAACGGGAGGAGCGGGACCGGCAGGTGTACGACCTGGAGGTGCTGGAGGTCGATGACGCGGAAGTGCTGTTCCGGATCGAATGTGAGAAAGGATTCTACGTCCGGACGTTCTGCGAGCAGTTCGGCGAGGCGCTGGAGACGGCGGGGGAGATGGTGGAGCTGCGGCGGACGCAGGTCGGCACGTTCGGGGAGGGCGAGGCGGTGACGCTGCAGCGGTTGACGGACCAGTACGCGTTCTGGCAGGACGGCGAGGACAACGAGCTCGACGACATCGTGCTGCCTGTGGAAGCCGGAGTGCGCCACCTGAAGAAGGTGATCGTGAAGGATTCAGCGGTGGCGGCGGTGGCGCACGGCGCGGACCTCGGGACCGGTGGCATCGCCAAGCTGCAGGAAGGCATCGGAGAGGGAGAACTGGTGGCGGTGCTGACGCTGAAGGGCGAGCTCGTGGCGACCGCGTCGGCGGCCCTGACGTCGGAGGAGATGGTTGACGGCGACGGAACCGCTGTCTTACTGGACCGGGTATACATGGACAAGGACACGTATCCGCGGGAGTGGTGACGGACGCCGGGCACGGGACCAGTTTTAAAGCCCCAGCGCCTATTTCTCACTACACAAAGTCCGGGTGGCAGACTCGGCGATCCAGTAGGTCGCCGATCGAGAAAACGCGGCAGCGTTTTCGACAGAGCCACCCGTGGCGATGCCCGGGTGGCAGAGTCTGGCTAAATGCGCCCGCCTTGAGCGTAAGAGGGAGCCCTACCACTTAACGCTCATCACGGTTCCACTCTCGGCCTATCGGCCTCGAGTCCGGAACCGCCTCCTACGCTGATAGCGGGTAGGCGGCAACGCCTACGCCGGTTCGAATCCGGCCCCGGGCGTTTTTCAGTATCTCAATCGAGGTACCCGTACCGCCGCAGCACCCGCCGGAACTGCGGGTCGTCCAGCGACACCGGGCGGAGGTACTCGTTCTCCAGCTCCCGGTTCCACCAGTCTCCTGTCTCGCGGCGTTCCTCCGGTTCCGTGAACGTGTACCGGTAGCGGCGGACACGGACCTGATCCGGCGGCTCTCCAGGAAACGGGTTGTGGTCGACGAGGGAGAGCGCATCTTCGTCGTCCTGCAGGAGCTGGTGGAGCAGGGCGAACAGCCACCGCTGCCGGGGTGTGGGCCGGGGCTGCATAGCCGCGAACCAGAGCTGCCAGTCGAGCCGGAGGTGGTACGGCGCCCACTGCGGCGGCCGCTCATCGAGTGCGACGGGCTGGCCCTTGAACGTGTACTCTTCCCAGTCCTCCTCCGACGGGTGCTCCTCGTCCGTTCCTTCGATGACGAGCTGGTACCGTTCCCTCGTTATCGAGCCGAACGCGCCGTAGGTGTTGACGATGTGCAGCGGGTTGAAGCTCCAGTTCATCCGCTGCCGTGAGGACAGCATGTTGCGGACCGGGCCGACGCTGAGTGCCGCGGTGATACCGGTGAGGAGGATGACCGCGGCCTGGTGGAGCGGCGGGACCGGGGCTGCCGCCACCACTTCAAGCGGGAGGGCCTGGAGCATGCCGTCGCTGAACGTGGCGACGGCGAGGACGATGGTGAGCAGGTTCAGGAACGCGAAATTCCCGCTCAGCATCAGCCATCCCTGGAACAGGATCGTGGCGACGCCGGCGACGGCTGCGAACGGTTGCGGTGCGAAGTAGAGGAACGGGACGAACAGCTCCATGACGTGGTTGACACCGACCTCGAACTTGTGGAAGCGTTGCGGGAAGTGGTGGAAAAACCAGGTTAACGGGTTGGGCATCGGCTGTGTCTCGTAGTGGTAGTCCATGCAGGTGAGGTCGCGCCAGCACTGGTCGCCGCGCAGCTTGATCAGTCCTGCACCGACCATGTTGCGGAACAGTATCCAGCGGAGCAGGAGGATGACGAGGAACGGCGCCGCGGTGCTGGAGGCGCCGAGGAAGATGGCGACGAACCCGGTCTCCAGCAGCATCGACTCCCACCCGTACCCGTAGAACAGCTGCCCGGCGTTGACGAACGAGAGGTACAGGAGGTAGAGGAGCAACCAGACAGCGACAGAGACAGCTGTTCCGAACTGTTCCGAGACACCGGTCAGCGCGACAATCGAGAGGCCGACACCGGTCCACGCCGTGAGCTGGATGGCGCGGTCCGAATCGAACCGGTAGAACAGCGACGGCCGCTCCGCGAAGTTCGCGTTATCGACGTAATCGGACAGCGGCAGCAGACCGTCTTCGCCGAGCAACGCGCGGTACTGGTTGGCGGCGACGAGGAACGCGACAAGATAGACGAACGCGAGCGCGCGCTGGAACATGAACCGGACCAGCCAGTAGGACTCGTTCCACGGCAGTTGCAGCGGCACGTGTATCAGGCCTCTGGTGCGAAGTCGTCCAGTCCGTGCTGGGAGGTGTCGAGGCCGTCGTGGGAGGTGATGACGTCCTCCATCTCGACCTCGACGAACTCGAGACCGCGTTCCTCCAGGTAGTCGAGCACGTTGTCGGTCATCTTCGGGGCGACAAGGAGGCCACGGACCTCTGCGGCGAACTCGTCGTCTATCTCGTCCACGTACCGCTGCAGCTGTAGCACGGTGTTGTAGTCCGGGTTCCGCTTCACCTCGATAACCACGTACCGGTCCTGGTTGTCGCGGCAGAACACGTCGATGTATCCCGCCGGCGTCTTCCGCTCACGTTCGATAACCGTCAGTTCGTCCTCGACCAGCTCCGGGGAGGCCTCGATTGAGTCGTGGATGTCGATCTCGTGGCCGCGGAGCTCCATATCGCTCTCGTCCACCAGTCTGTCGACCATGAGGAGGTCGACCGCGTCGAACCGGATGTCCACCGACTCGTCCGGGTCGTGGCGGACCGCGCGCAGCAGCAGGTCGTCGCCGGCCTCCACGGTCCAGGTGTCGACCTCGGGCTGCCAGTTCCGCGGCTGGTAGTTGTCCGGGCCGTGCACGAGCAACGCCGAGTCCTGCTTGGCGATGACAAGACGTTCGCCCCTGTCCAGCGACGATTTCGCCCGGCCCTGGTAGTTCACGGAGCACAGCCCGTTGATCTGGACGGTGTACGGCCGCGACAGGTACTGTTCAAGTACGGCTGCAGCGGTTTCAAGGTCTGGCTCCTCCAGTAGTCGTTCCACAGCACGGTTTTTGTGGAAATAGTCTTATTATTTCTCCATTCTGGAACCGGCGGCCAGTTCCTCAGCCAGGACCGCCGCCCCGACAGCGATGGCGAGCAGCCCGGCAAGCAGGCCGTTCCCCCATGTGGCGTGGGAGGCCGCACCGAGACCGAGCAGGAGCAGCACCGCCCCGATCACGAGGCGGCCGCGGCCGCCTCCCCTATCGTGACCGTTCCCGGGGAGAGCGCCGGTGTCCGCACCGTCGAAATCGTCCACCTTCTCCGCCGCCATCTCGGGGAATATCCCGGTGTACCCGCAGCTGCGGCACTCGCGGCCGCCGGAGAGTGACAGGCGGGACACGACGCTCAGGGAGTCGTGGCCGAGGTCTGTGGAACCGCAGTTCGGGCAGGCGCGAACGGTGTCTGTCATAACGCATTTATGCATGTCCAACCGTAATAAGGGGTATGGAGACAGAGACGCTTGCCGGGAACCTTATCATCGACGACGGCGAGCTGCTGATGCTGTACCGCACCGACAAGGGGTACTGGGAGCTACCCGGTGGGAAAGTTGAGGACGGGGAGATGCCGCGGGACGCCGCAGCACGGGAGGCACAGGAGGAGATCGGATGCGACGTGGCGGTCCGGTCCTCCGTCGGCCGCCTGGACCTGGATTTCGAGCACGAGGGGAAGGAGTACCAGTTCCGCGGGTTCCTTACGGAGATCGTGGACGGCGAGCCGTCGCTGGAGGAGGACCGGTTCGGGAAGCAGCGATGGGTGGATGCGGAGGACCTGCTGGACATGCCGCTGGCACCAAACCTCCAGGAGACGCTCGATGAGCTCCGGCTGCTGCTGATCCGGATGCCGACGGTGGAAGCATGAGGAAGATAACCGACCGGTTCCACGAGCGGATGGAGCTGCACCCCGCAGAATCGTTCAAGGTGTTCCTGTTCGCTGTGAAAGCGGTGAGCGCGATGGGGTTCCTGTTCGTGTTCGGCCAGGTCGCTGCCACCGGCACACTCCCGCAGACGGCGACCGTGGTCCTCGTGATCGCTGCCGTGCTCGACCTGCTGCCGCAGGTCGTCACACTGCAGATGATCCCTGTCCTGCCGCGGATCGCCCGCGACGCGGAATACCTGCAGCTGGTGCTGAAACTGGTTGCGTACACCGTGCTCGCTGCAACAGTGACCGGCGCGGCACCGTCCCCTGTGCTCGGGTATGCAGCGTTCATCGTGCTGTGGACCGGGTCGTTCCTGGTGGAGGAATCGGTGCTGTTTCTTGTCGGCGACGCCGACCATAGATAAAGATTTCTCCGCAACGCCTCTTGCAGAGCCCCCTGGTGTAGGTCGCACCTTCGCGGTGCTCGACTCACCAGCGGCCATAGCCCCCTGGTGTAGTGGTCAAACCGCTTCGCGGTTTTCCCGTCCACCATCTCTCACGAGAAGCCGGACGGTCAATCACGACGGGACCAGTCATAGGAGGTTCTGGGCCTCCCGACCCAGGTTCGAATCCTGGGGGGGCTAT
>JAXIOB010000026.1:26055-28817 GCA_034190585.1 Asbonarchaeaceae archaeon (SeqCode) | reverse complement strand
CTGCTGAAGCGGGAGATCGAGCGGTACGTGCGGCGGCCGCGGAACACGTTCGTCCCGCCGTTCATCACTAACGTGCTGTACTTCACCGTGTTCGGGGTCATCCTCGGTGAACGGATATCCGAGATCCAGGGCTTCAGTTACATCCTGTTCATCCTCCCCGGACTGGTCGTGCTCGGCACGATCTCCAACGCGTTCGAGAACTCGTCGTTCTCCATATTCCACGGCCGGTGGAACGAGTACATCCACGAGGTCCTGACGTCGCCGCTCTCGTACACCGAGATCGTCGCAGCGTACGTGACGGCGAGCGTGCTCCGCGGCATCGTGATCGGTATCATGATCGCGGTCATCGGCGCGTTCTTCACCCCGGTCGGGATCGTCCACCCGCTCTACCTCGTCGCGTTCATGATCGTCGTCCCCGCACTGTTCGGCTCGCTCGGTGTCATCGGCGGGCTGTGGGCCTCTGATTTCGACTACCTCAGTGTTATGAACCAGTTCATCATCCGGCCGCTCGTGTTCTTCGGCGGCGTGTTCTACTCGCTGGACATCCTCCCCGAGTTCTGGCGGCAGGTCTCCCTGCTCAACCCGATGGTGTACATGGTGAACGGGGTGCGGTACGGGATGCTCGGGTACACGGACGTGAACCCGGACCTCGCGCTGGTGGTGTTGACCGCCGCGACGGTCGCCGTTATCGCGGTCGATATCTACCTGTTCAGAACGGGATACGGGACACGGGAATGAATGCGAGGGCGTCCCGCCAGTAGTCGAAGGCTGCAGGGAGGACGAACACGAGGACGCCGGTGGCGGCGAGCAGGATGCCGAACACGATAAGGGTCAGCCCGATGAAGAACCGGCCTTCTTTCGGCACCGGCATCACGAAACTCCCGGAGATAAGGGCGGCAAGACCTATCAGGCTCAGGAACACGCCGAGTATCGCCGATGTCCGCCGGTCCGGGGTAAGTCCCCTGGTGATATGCATAGATGAATCATCGCACGTCCTGTATAAAAAGCCTTCAGCTATGCGCCCATCCCGCCTTCCATCGCGCCGTCAGGCGGTGAAATCTTCTCACCGGTGCTGCGGCTGCCGTCGGTCTTCAGATTCCGGGAGCCACAGCTCGGGCAGCGGAAGTACTCGAGGACGTCTTCATCGCCCTCCCAGCCGCACTCCTTGCATTCCGCAGTCATCGGCACCCGGCGGGACGCGAACCCAAGATTTTTAAATTTTTGCCACTCCCTCGTGACTTCCAACTAAAAAGTTTCACGGGGTGCGGGGGAAAGGAATTTTAGCACCGGTGTGTTACCTCCCTCCATGACAGGCATCCCGTTCTTCACGGACTACGAGTCGGAACTCCGGTCAGAGCACGGTACCGCCGGGAACCGGCTCGTGACGGTCAGCGGGCTGACCGGGGTCGGTACTGGCACCCTCGCGGCGTTCCTCGCCGACGAGTTCGGCCTGGAGCACATCGACGCCGGCCAGTTCTTCCGGGAGAAGGCAGAGGAGTACGGCCTCCCGATAGACGAGCTTGACGCGCGGCAGGAGGAGCTGGAGGCGGAGCACGGTGTGGATCTCGATACCGCGTGGGACAGGACCGCGCTCCGGTACGCCTTCGAGAAGGACGACGTGCTGCTGGAGGGACGGTTGACAGGCGTACTGCTGCAGGATATCGCCCCGGTCCGTGTCTGGGTGGAGTGTGACGCGGAGACGGTTGCGCAGCGGATCGCGGACCGGGACAACCCGGCGGAGGACCTACAGGGAAAGGATGTCGACGACCTTGTCACATACGTGGAAACACGGAACCAGGAACAGCTGCAGCGGTACCGGGACAAGTACGGCATCGACCCGACCGACAAACAGTATTACAACGTGGTCATCGATAACTCGCGGGCGCTCGACACTGTGAAACAGGAGCTGCGGGCGGAAGTGTCCGACCTGCTCTAGGCGACCTCTATCGCTGCAGCCGCGATGATCATCCCGGCACCGATCGCCACGAGCAGGATTGTATCCCATGTCACCGCCCGGCCTGATGCTTCCTCTTCACCCATCAGTCCTGATTCGACCCGGTACGACAGCAGCGCACCGGCGATACCTGCGAGGACGTAGCCGCCGACCTCGAGCAACCCGTGCGGCAGGTAGTAGACCGTGAGAACCGGGACCTCGAACGCGGAAGAAGCGAGCGTCCCGATCAGCACGCCCAGCACCGATGCGTTCCACGCCAGCACGAACAGGACACCGGACGCGATGAAAAAGGTGAGGAGGAAGGTGACAGAAAACACCCACAGGTTGTTCGCTACAATCTCGTGGAACAGCGCCCCACCGAAGAACATCCCTGTCGGGGACCGCACCGTCTCCAGGACCTGGAGCTGCACCGCGTAGAACTGCTGGCCGACGAAAAATGTGGAAACAGCGAACCCTATCGTGGAGCCGAGGAAGAAGCTGAGGTAGAGTTCGAGCTGGTGGGCGTGCCGTTTCAGCAACGTTGTCTCGGCCCAGTCCCTCGACACCGCCATCTTCTCCTCCTCCAGCAGGTAGCTGACGAACGGATAGGACGCCGCGAGCGAGGTCAGCAGGACCGCTATCACGCCGGCAAGGTTGCTGCCGCCGATCCGGAACGCTACCACGTGCTGCACCAGCAGTACCGAGACCACGGTGAAGAACAGTGACAGCAGGAACACGTCGACGAACCGTTCCGAGTCGTTGAACTGGACGACCAGCCGTTCAAACATACACGGTGGTGCGGCACCGCGTGCTATAAATCTGTTCCCTC
>JAXIOB010000026.1:20064-25955 GCA_034190585.1 Asbonarchaeaceae archaeon (SeqCode) | reverse complement strand
TCGACCGCCTGCCGGGCGTCCCGCAGCTTGATCTCCGCTTCATCGTATTTCTCCCGCAGCACCTGCAACATCTCTTTCCGGCCGTACCCGTCCGCACCGCCCGGTACCAGCGGGAGGAATGCCCGCCTGTTCCCGTACTGTTCGAACCAGTCCACTACCTCGTTCACCTCGTCCAGGTACATGTAGCACCGGGACACGTCCTCCTCCGCATCCCCGAGTTCATCCATCCTGCCCGCATTGACGAGGGCGTGCCAGGCATCGGTGTGGAACGTGTGCAGCACGATACGTTCCCGCACCTCGCCCTGCAGCATGTCCCGTTCCCGGCCGATAAGTGTCTTCGCGGCGTCGGCCATCTCGAGGTTCCGCTCGATCTCTGCCCGGAGTGCGTCCATACTGTCCTGTACGGGTCCGACCTGTTTAAAACCCTGCTTTAAAAGCGTGGCGCGGCAGGAGCGGTGCATGAACTGCGGCATCGTGTTGACCGGTGATACGGACCAGGCGTCGGCAGTTGCGTTCTACGACGACGGCGAGGTCACAGTATCCGACGCTGCATCGAACGACGACATCGTGGCGCTGGTGGCGGAGAAAGGACCGACTGTCGTCGCATTGAACGCACCGCCGAAACGGTCCCGGGCGACGGACTTCCGCGAAGGAGAGGAGGAATTGATCGACGACGGCCACGCGATGCTGCCGCAGGGGATGCGCGACCAGGCCGTGCTGGAGCGGGCGGACCACCTCGCACGGAGCATCCAGGCCGCAGGCACCGGCACGACCATCATCGAGTCGAACGCCCGGCTCGCAGGCGATATCCTTGGCCTGGAGGGCGACGCTGACCTGGAAGACCACGGCATCGGCACAGGTGATATCACGTCCACGCGACAGTACGACGCGGTCGTGCTCGCTATCGTCGCGGATCTGTACGCGGACAACCGGTGTGAGGACCACGGTATCGTGGTGCCGGAAGACGACGTTACAACGATTTAAAACTCGGGCAGGCACCTGTTCCCATGGAACTAGAGCTGTACCAGTTCGAGGGCTGCCCGTTCTGTTCCAAGGTCCGCAAGAAGATGACCGAGCTCGGGCTGTCCTTCACCGCGCACAACCCGCGGCAGAACGATGAGCGGATGGAGGAGCTGCTGGAGATCGGCGGCGAGGACCAGGTCCCGTTCCTCGTGGTGCGTGACGAGGACGGCGACATCGTTGAGTCGAGGTACGAGAGCGACGACATCATCGCCTATCTGGACGAGAACTTCGGCTAGTTATTCTTCCAGCCGGACGCGGTAACCCGCAGGAATCTTGTCGCCGGCGCGTTCCAGCGCTTTCCTTGCGACCTGCTTGTCCGTCCCGGCCAGCCGGATGTACAGGATTTCCTGGCCGTCATCCACGATGGCCGCACGTCCTGTGGGACGGCCGAACGGTTTCCGCATCCCCTCGTAGTACCGGTCCGCCTGCGCCACACCGGCGAGCGGGTGGTGCCGTAGCACGTGGTGCGGGTACACCTTCACCTTGAGATGGTAGTTCTCGATCCCGAGCTCCTTCCGCAGGTGCGAGTTCGCCGCGACACGTGCCGCCTCAAGCGCGTTCGCCCGGATACTGCAGTCGTCCTCCACCGTCAGCACCGCACGCACTTCCTCGTCGAACTCCCTGTTCTTGGAGCCGTTCTCGAACTGGGAAATCTTCGGCGCGGGCGCGCCAGAGATATAATTATCTTCTTTCTTCTGCGACATCCGGGTGTACGGCTGTCCCGGCTGGTCCCTGTAGATACGGGCAGGTCTGAGGCTCATCGAGGTGCCACTGCAGAACTGGTAGCTGACTAATTTTATAAACGTAGAACCTTACCGGACAAGGCTCTGGAACAGTTCGAACGTGTTCTCGGCGTCGCCGCTGTAGAAGTCGCCGCCACCCATCGGGAACGCCTTCATCAGGCCGAAGTAGGACGTCGATTCTTCCTCCTCGTCCGCCCAGTACGGCTTCAATTTGTTGGGGATGCCGGTCGTCGCCTGCGCCGCGTTTCCGACACCGCACGTGTTCCCGACACCGACCAGTAACACGTCTCCTTCAGCCTCCTCGATCTCCTCCTCGACGCGGTCAACGACCTCTGGTACCGCGTCGTAGATCTGGCTGTGCATCGGCCGTGAGGCCTGCGGCCCGCTCTGCTTGACGATGAACCCTTCGAGCGGGACGTCGTGCTCGGTCGCGGTCTCCTCGATCTTGAACTTTTCCACGCCGGGTCCGCCCATGAGCACGCCGGCACCGTCGACCACGGTCCCTGTCTCCTCGCCCTCGTACCGCATCCCTGCATCGACGAACACGATCTTTGCAAAGTCGTTCTCGTCCAGCAGCTTGTCGATGGCGTTCCCGTACTTCCCAAGCCGCGCGCCCGGCCCCTTCGACTTGAGGACGTGGACGTCGTTCCCGTCCACGGATTCCTCGGACATAACCACGTCCTCCGCGACCTCCTCCGGCTCGTTCTCCATGAACTTGGCCGCGACCAGCGGGCCGACCGCATCGCCGATCGGGACCTCGTTGACGAACGCCTCGGTCGCCTCGCGCTGGGACTGTGCGATCTCCTCGTACAGCGGCAGCATCATCTGGATCATACCGGCCAGCTGGTAGTTCTTCATATCGTCGATAAGTTCGCGGAAGTGCCTGACAAGGACGAACAGCTGGTGGGAGCCGTACACACCCTTGAACGCCATCTGCAGGTTCGCCTCTTCCTCCTCGTCGAGATCGTCCGCGACCGTGGACACGAACCGGTCCATCTTGTCCTCCGACAGGTCCAGCAGGTGCTCCAGCTTGTCGACGAGGCCGGCCGGATCGATCCCGGTCGGCGGGGACACGACCATGTTCTTCATCGACGACAGCTGCTGCTGTGTACGGTCGTCCGACGCCGCCCCTGCTGCAGCAAGAAACTCCTTCTCCGCGCCGGACGCATGCCCCTGCAGCGTCTCCATCGAACCTTCTATCTTCCGGAGGCTGCGCCATATCATCAGCCGCGGCAGCAGGGCGAAGAAGCCGAGCAACAGCACCATATTCAGCAGGATAGGGATGAGGCCCTGGTCGCCGCCGAACATTCCCGGAAGTACCATGCTTAGTCGTCACCTATCAGGTCGCGGGTTTCGCGGAACGCGCCGAGCAGCAGCTGGAGCTCGCGGTCGGTCACATAGGCACGGCCCAGAACGTTTCTGAAGCCGCGTACAGTCCGTTCGCGGCGCGTCTCGTTCCAGTCCAGTGTCTCTGTAAGACCTTTAAATAGGTTTTCCAGCACCCGGCGGCGGTCCCGCGATGACGCCGGTTCGTCCACCTTGCCGGCGCGGTACAGCTCGTAGAAGATGACCGCGGCGGCGTGGGACAGGTTCATCACCGGGTACTCGTCCGTGGTCGGGATGGAGATGACGGTGTCACACCGGTCAAGTTCATCGTTCGCCAGGCCTTTCCCTTCCGGACCAAACAGGATGCCGACGGACGCATCCGCGGGGACATTTTCGGTGATGGCTGCCGGTGGGACGCCGTGCCTGCGGATGTTCGCCTCCTGCACCTTGATACCGGTCGTCCCGAGAAGATAGTCCAGGTCCGCCACGGCCTCGTCGAGCTCTGGCACGGTCTCCGCCGATTCGAGCCGGTGCCGGGCGTGTGCAGCGTACTGTTCCGCCTCCCCGTCCAGGCCGCACTGCGGGTCGACGAGCACCAGTTCATCGATAGCAAAGTTTTCGGCGAGGCGGGCGATGAACCCGATGTTTCCGCTGACCTCGGGATGGAGAAGGATTGCACGGTACATGAAGCTTTTATACCGCCGCGCCAATCTTAAAATCCATGGACCTCCGGGTTCTGGCCGCGGTTTTCCTGACGCTGTTCGCCGTAGCGATCGGGATGGCGCAGGGCAACGTCGATGTCACCGATGTCCGGGACGGGCTGCAGGGTATCCGGACCGGTGTCGACCTGTCGGATGCTCTGGTGCAGGATGAGAACGCGAGCGGCGGCGCTGCTATCGAAGGGACGGTGACATCAGAGGACGCTGTCGACCTGCAGATCAGGGCGCCGGCACGGGTACAGTTCACTGCAGGCAGCGACACCACCGTGGTCGTCGGCGGGTCGACGCTGCAGCCCGAGGAGAACACGTCCATCACTGCCGGCGGGTTCGAAGGGAATATCCATATCGCGCCGGACAACGTCACGGTGAGCGGGACCGTTACCCGGATATCGACCGCGCAACTGGCGTTCGACTATGACACAGGGACGGAGTTCAGCACCACGCTGGAGACGCCGCGTCTCACACTGACCGGGATGGAACGGCAGTCACTCCAGTTTACCAACGCGACCGGAACCGTCACGGTGGACGCGACCCAGATAGAGGTCGACCAGGAGCAGGCGGTGTTCAACGGGTTCTCGGGGAACCTGTCGGTCGACAGGTCAGCGTTCAGCCTCGTGGGTACTGTGCAGCGTGCGGTGCTCGGCGACGCCCAGATCCGGTGAGGTCAGTCCGTGTTCTCCAGCTCGTCCAGCACAATCTCTTTCTCCTTCGACGACTCCGAGTCGTCGGACCGGAACGGTGCAGCCAGCAGGTGTCCGACCTTCTGCAGGGCGCCGAGGAGGCTGCTGGTGGTGCGGAGGATGGTGAAGAACGCCGAGTAGATGATGAACAGCGCGGTCCCCAGCACCATGAACAGCATGAACCGGTTGAGCGTGACCTGCGGACCGATACCGAGGTAGTCCAGGCCGACGACGAACGCGCCCGACAGCACCGCCACGATAGCTGTATTGATAACCGCACGTAGCACGCGGTAGGCGACGACGAACATCACGATCAGGAGAAGGAAGAGGACGGCGTTATTTCCCTGGACCTGTGAGATGACGAAGCCCTGGATCGCCGAGGCCGCAGCCATACAGTGCAAGACGCGGGCGCAACATAAAAATCTATGCGGTGGGGACCGCCTCGAACACGACCAGTTCCTCGAAATGGAGTTGCTCCCGCGCCACGACGGACGGTTCCAGTCCCTCCGCGGTAAACCGGGCGCGTGTGGTCTCCAGGTCGTTCCGCGTGCTCTGCAGCAGCAGGATGTTTCCGCCAGGAGCGAGATAGTCTGCAGCGGCGGACAGGAACCCGTCAACCACATCGCGGCCGTCCTCTCCCCCGGCCCAGGTCTGTCCGGATTCCTGTTCTTTTTCTGTTGACGGGACGTACGGCGGGTTGAACGCGATGATGTCGAACGTCCCTGTCACGCTGTCGAACAGGTCGGACCGGACGACCGAGACACGGTCCTCGCCGCTGAACCGGTCGCGGACGTGCGCCACCGCGTCGGGGTCGATGTCGACCGCTGTCACCTCCGCACCGTGTTCCACCGCTGCCGCGGCGATGATCCCGCTGCCGGTGCCCATGTCCAGCACGTGCTTCCCGTCCAGTTCCTGCTGCTCGACCGCCTCCTTCAGCAGGTAGGAGTCCTTCCGCGGCCGGTACACGTCGGGCATCAGGGCAGCACCGCGTCGAGGAACCCGGTGTAGAGCGGGTTCGGGGATTCGAGACGGGACGTGAACTCGGGGTGGGCCTGTGTTCCCACGTAGAACGGATGGTCCGGGAGTTCGATGTATTCGACCAGCTGCCCGTCCTGCGAGGTGCCGGAGAACACCAGGCCGTGGTCCTGCAACACGTCGTGGTAGTCCGGGTTCACCTCGTACCGGTGCCTGTGCCGCTCCACCGCCTCGTCCTGCCCGTACAGTTCCTGCACCGTCGTCCCCTCCACCAGGCTGGCGGAGTAGCCGCCGAGCCGCATCGTCCCTCCTTTCCTGTCAACATCGATCTGGCCGGGCATAACATCGATGACCGGGTGCGGGGTGTCGTCGTCTATCTCGGTCGAGTTCGCGTCCTCCAGGCCGGCGACGTTCCGTGCGTATTC
>JAXIOB010000026.1:0-19964 GCA_034190585.1 Asbonarchaeaceae archaeon (SeqCode) | reverse complement strand
CGTCTATCTCGGTCGAGTTCGCGTCCTCCAGGCCGGCGACGTTCCGTGCGTATTCCGCGATCATCATCTGCAGCCCGAAGCAGATGCCGAGCGTCGGGACACCGTTCTCGCGGCAGTACTCCGCCACGCGTACCTTGCCCTCGGCGCCGCGTTCCCCGAACCCGGGGCCGATGATAACGCCGTCGTACCCGTCCAGCGCTTCCGACGGGTCGGCGTCGCCGGTCTCGATATCCGTCGTCTCCACCTGGTCGACGTGGACACCTGCATCGAGGTGCGCCCCTGCGTGTTTCACGGCCTCGTTGATGCTGACGTACGAGTCGTCTATCTCGGTGTACTTCCCTGCCAGCGCTATCTCCACCGTCTCTGCAGGGTCCTCCATCCGTTCCACCAGCTCCGACCACTGCTGCATGTCCTCTCCCCGCGGTGTGAGGCCGAGGTGTTCGAGGACGCGGGCGTCGAGACCTTCGTCCTGCAGCACCAGCGGCAGCCGGTAGATGGTGTCGAGGTCCGGGTCGGAGATGACCGCTTCCTGTTCGACGTCGCAGAACAGTGCAATCTTCTCCTTGACCTCGGCGTCCAGCGATTCCTCGCTCCGGCCCACAATCACATCCGGCTGTAACCCTGCACGCTCAAGCTCCTTGACGGAGTGCTGTGTCGGCTTGGTTTTCTGCTCGCCGACCGTGTCCAGGTACGGCACCAGGGTGGTATGGATAAGCACCGAGTCCTCTTCCTCCTGCCGCAGCTGCCGGACCGCCTCCAGGAAAATCATGTTCTCGATGTCGCCGACAGTCCCGCCGATTTCGACAGCCACGACGTCGGCGTCCTCCTGCTCCGCTATGGTGCGGAACCGGTCCTTAATCTCATCCGTCACGTGCGGGACCATCTGCACGGTCCGCCCGAGGTAGTCGCCGTCGCGTTCCCGGTCGATCACGCTCTGGAACACCTTGCCCGAGGTCAGGTTCCAGTCGAACTTCGCATCCATGTCCAGGAACCGTTCGTAGTGGCCGAAGTCCATATCGACCTCGCCGCCGTCGTCCAGGACGAACACCTCGCCGTGCTCGTGCGGGTTCATCGTCCCCGGGTCGACGTTCAGGTAGCCGTCGCACTTGACCGGGACCACGTCGTACCCGTCCGCCTGCAGGAGGCGGGAGACAGAGGCGGATACCATACCCTTGCCGAGTCCGGAGAGAACACCGCCGGTGACGAAAACCCATTTCACCATGACTGGTTCAACGGAACATAGTGTTTTATACACCGGCTGATAAAGGTGCCGGTCATGGACTGGGCGGACCGGGTGCACGATGTGCCGTACTGGGCATGGACGGTGGCGGCCGCCCATGTCGTGTTCACCGGAATCCTCCTCTACCAGCACGGCCTCGGGTGGAACTGGGATTTCCTTGTGTACGCGATGAACGCGGAGTACCTGTTCCACGGCGGGTTCTTCATGGAGTGGCTGCGGCCGCCGGTCGCCCCGGTCATCATCGGGATGCTCCAGTTCGTCGCCCCCGGACGGGTGGCGGAGTACGGGTTCATCCTGCTGAGTTCTGCAGTGTTCCTGTACGCGGTGCACCGGTTCGCCGCCGCGGCGGAGCTTGACCGGGTGACGTTCTACACCCTTCTGCTGACGCCCGGCGGGATCGCGGTGGCGACGCAGGCCGGGACGGAGCTGCTGTCGCTCTCCCTCCTCCTGCTGTTCCTTGCGGACCGAGAGCAGCCGCGGGGCGGGCTGTGGCTCGGGCTCGCCGTACTGACACGGTACACGAACCTGCTGTTGCTGCCGCTTCTCCTCGTGCAGCCGGGGTGGCGGACGCGCGCCAGGAGTGCGGTCGTTGCGGCGGTGCCGGCGGCGCCCTGGCTGGCGTACACGGCTGTGCGGACGGGCGACCCGCTGAGCAGCCCGGTCAGCTTTCTCGCGTTGAACGTGGTGCTGCGGAAGGAGTCAGCGGCGGCCGATGCGGCCGGCGTGGCGTTGCTCCTGCTGCCGACCGCGCTGTTCCTGGCAGCGCTCGTCCGGCGACCGGTCCGGCAGCGGCTGTATGAAGGGTTCGCGGACAGCAGGCTGGCGTGGGCGATGCTGTACATCGCCGCGGTCACGGTCGCGGTGTTCCTGGCGAGCGGTGTACAGCGGGCACGGTTCCTGTACCCGTTGCTGCTGCCGCTGGCCTATACTGGGACGCGGATCGTGGAGGTGGTGGGCGGCCGCCGCCTGGTCCCGCTGCTGCTGGCGGCGAACCTGATCGCGGGCGGGGCAGTGGTTGCGTCCACGGGGTACTCGTCGCCGGCGGTCTACCGCGATGCTGCTGCGGCGGTCGATGACTGTATGGTGGAGTCGAACGTATGGGTGCCGCTCGCCTACGCGGGCGTGCATGCGACCCACCCGGTGGACGCCGAAACGACGCGTGACCGGCTCCGGGCGGGGTGGCGGGTTGTCGATATTACCGGGTCGGTGGCGGACAACGTGACCATGTTGCAAGGTGTGGAGAAGATAGTTGATGCGGGCGGGTACACTGTCTACGGCAACCCGGACCGGTGTACACCGCCGCGGCCGGTGGACGGGACGCGCATCGACGAGTATAACACGGCGGCGAACAGATCCTACACCGCTACTTCGTTCCTGCTGGACGCGTGGCGGATCGAACCGGTGGACGACCCGTCAGTCGTGGTCAGCGAGCGCTGACCGCAGCAGGTCCATCCCCTCGTGCAGGCATTCGTCGCACACGTCCTTCCCGACCTTCTCGGCGTTCTCTTCCTCGTCTTCATCGAGGACGTCGCCGCAGAAGTCGCATCGGTGTGCCATAGGGGGACAGTGGCAGGACCGGTTAATTAGTGTACCGATTTGTCGAGGAAGGTGGCGATGTCAACGAACGCGTGGACATCCAGTGTGCGAACGCGGTCCTGTGCGTGCGGCAGTTCGTCCCGCAACCGTTCCGCGGTGTCGTCGTCGATATCCAGCATGTGCGCGCTGTCCACGAATGCGTTCCGGGTCTTCTTCCCGCTGTGGGTGAACAACGCCTTCGTCACCGTGCGGAACCAGTCCTCGTCGACGTCGAAACTGTCGTTCCGGGGGAAGAGTTTGACCAGTGCCGCGTCCACGTCCATCTCCGGGTGGAAACTGCGCTGTGGCACCTGGTCGAGGTAGACGGGGAGGAACCGGTAGTTCGCCAGGACGGTGGTACGCGAGTACTGGTCGTCGCCCGGCTCCGCGACAAGCCGCTGCGCGAACTCTTCCTGCACCAGCAGCACCGACCGCTTCCCCCTGTCGACAAGGAAGTCGAGCACGTCCGACGAGCGGTGGAACGGGATGTTTGACACGCAGGCGTCGAACGCGGGGACGTCGGCCTTCAGGGCGTCCTCCTCCCGTACCTCGACGCTGTCATACGTCGCAGCATTCTCTCCGAGATTGCTGCTCGAACAGCCTCCTTCGGAGGAGGCTGTGACGTCCATCTCGCTGCGGAGGACCCGTGCCAGCTCGGCATCGTTCTCGTATGCGATAACTGTCCCAGCCGTGTCTGCAAGCTGTCTGGTGATGGTGCCGACACCGGCCCCGATCTCAAGTACTGTCTCGTCCTCCTCCAGCTCTGCTGCCTCCACCATCTGCTCCACCACGGCAGAATCGTCGAGAAAGTGCTGGCCGCGCTCGGTCTTCGGCCGGATGTTGTACCGTGTAAGCAGGTCGCGGATCATAAGCCTTCAGTCGTCACGGACACGCCTTTTTCCCGCAGCAGCTCCATCTGCCGGTTGACGAAGTCCTCCTCCACCGTCCCCTTGGTGGCGATAAAGTACATGATAGCGTCGCCGATCGGCCGCATCACCCGTCCCGCTCTCTGCGTCGCCTGCCGCCGTGACCCGCCCTGTCCGGACATGACCACACCGACCTCCGCGTCCGGGATGTCCAGGCCCTCGTCGCCGACGCGCGAGATGATAAGCCGTGTGCGGTCGCCGCTACGGAATTCCTGCAGGATCTCCTCTCTCCGTTCGTGCTCCATCTCGCCGGAGACGAACGGGATGTCGAACTCGCGGGACAGTTTCTCGCCCTGTTCGATCCAGTCCGCGAACACGATCACCTTCTCCTCCCCGTGCCGCTCGAGCAGTTCCTGCAACCGTTCCTCCTTTTTCGGGTTCTTGGATGCGATGATGTTCTTCTCGATGCCGTCCGCGTCCTCGTACTGCTGCCGGTACTCCGGGCCTTCCCACTCGACGAACAGGATGTTCACCTCGGGCTTGATGACATGACCCTTCTCGAAGAACAGCGACCAGTCGCCGCCGATCTCCGGCCCGATAAGCGTGAAGATGTCCTTCTCCTTCGCGTCCTCGCGGACCGGTGACGCGGACAGTCCGATGCGGCGCGTGGACTGGAGGTTGGCCGCGGCGCGGAAAACGGTGGCGGGGATGTGGTGGACCTCGTCGAAGATGATAAGCCCCCAGTCCTGCCTGAACACCTCTGTATTCTGCCCCACGATGTGGTACGTCGCGAGGGTGATGTCGTTGAACGATTTCTCGTCGCCGTGGTACTCACCGATCATATCCTCGTCCGCGTTCGTCTTGTCCAGGATCTCCTCCTTCCACTGCGGGATGAGGCTGCGTTGTGGGACAAGGATGAGCGTGGGCGCGTCAAGATCCGCCATAGCGGCGATGGCGGTGACGGTCTTGCCGGAGCCGGACGGGTTTGCAAGCACCACTGCCTTCAGGTCGCGCACCTTCTGCAGCATGTCCTGCTGGTAGTCGCGCAGGTCGACATCCAGCTCCAGCCCCAGTTCTGTGTCAACCTCGCGGAACTTGTAGTCGTCGGAAACCGGGTATCCCTTGTCGAGCAACGCCTTCTTGATCTTCACCCGTGATTTCGACCCGGACTTGATCCGGGACTTTGTATCGGTTACGTCCGCGACCAGGTTGTCCTGGATCTCATCGATCTGTCGTGCGTACTCCATCCGCTCCGCATCGTTCGACACCAGCACGTAGTACGGGCCCTCCTTCTCGATGCCGAACACCTGCTTCCGCTGGAAGGTGTCCTCAAGCCAGTCACGGAAGTTGGGATAGTCCCGGTCCAGAACGTCGTCAAAGATTCCCTGTGCGTCGGACAGGCCGAGGTCGGAGTTCCACAGGTCCATCCGGCGGATCTCGAACTTGTACAGGTTGTCCGCAGAGGATTCCATGTGTGCGACGCGCGACAGTTTGCGCAACGTCTCCTCAGACGGGGCGGACACGACCAGTTCGCGGGAGGGCTCGAAGAAGAACACCTCTTCAGCTGGCTCTGCCCGTTCTACAACGTCGTCCGGGAGTTCCTCCGCGATGTTCTCCCACTCGTCGTCGGAGAACTCGATCCGTACCGGGGACATCCCGTTCGCCCAACGGCTGAAGAGTTTTAAACGTCCTCCCGACCCGGCATAGCATTTAAATACGGGGTTGTCTAAATAGCGGAATATGTCTCTGAACGGGTCGGTCAGTAACCGGAAAGGAGTGTCCCCGTTGATTGCTGCGGTGCTGCTGATCGCGTTCACCATGGCGGTCGCCGCCATCCTCACCGCATGGGTGACAACGTTCACACAGGAGCAGACCTCCCAGCTCGGCAACCAGTCTGCCAAGCAGATTGACTGCAACTTCGGGCAGCTGGAGATTTTCGACACGAACTCGGATACGACCTGGGTGACGGTGGCGATAACGAATACAGGAACTGTCGATTTCAACAACACGAGTGTGACGACGCTGTCCGGCGGGTCCGTCCTCGGGAAGGGGTACATCAGCGACCTCAATTCCGGGCAGACCAAGAGCATCAACGTCTCCTGGTCCGGTAGTACGGCGGCGGAGACGGTACGGATCGCAACGTCGCAGTGCCCACAGGTCACGGACCAGGCAACAATCAATTAAAAAGGCAGAAGTTCGATGCAGGACGCGAAGGTTCCGTCCTAATACATCGCGGTTATCACTCGCCGCTCATGCTGGTTCATGACAGCACACTCTGGCAGGGCATGGACTTACCGGGTCTATCCGAGTCCACCACGCTATCGATGCAGCGGCAGAAGCTGGCGGGTTGTCGGCCGGTGTGTACGTAGATTAGCCGCTCTACCCTCACGATAGTATCTAGAGCGGGAGGAGTACGGCATCCTCGCGTACAACCGGGAGGGCGGGCGGCGGCCTGATGTGTGAAGGCCGGTTCAAGGTGCCTGAGCGGTTGTTGGCCTGACTACCAATATATCATCGAGAAAGGATAAAAAGAAAGAGACGGCCGGTCTAGAGTAGTTGTTACTCTAGGTGATGGCCTGCTGACTCCCATCCGTCTTTGCCTGCCTCGTAGTCCATGACGTGCTCAAATCCGTGCTCTTCAAGCGTCTCAGCCGCCTGAACGCTTGCACCGCATTCCGTGTCAGCACAGTAGACAACGATTTTCTGGTTCTTTGTGAACAGGTCCGGAGCCTTCTCCGCGACGTGATCCATCGGGATGTTGATCGCGCCGGGGATGTGACTGTCCTCGAAGTGCTCTCGTGACAAGACGTCAACGAGGATGACATCATTTTCTGCTTTGTGTGTGGCCAGTTCGTCGGTTGAGATTGTTTCCATGCTAATCTATTACTCATTGCCAGAATGAGACTTAATAACGTGCGCTGTCCCGGTGAAAATCGGTTATTGGCGCGCTTTAGAGAACACCGGTTCCAGCTTCCGGACCGGCTGTTTAGGTGACCGCCGTCAATACTCATGCGGTCGCGTCCGCCACGATCTTGTAGAACAACGCCAGCATTCCGCCAAGATTGACCGCAATCCCGGCCAGAATACCAACGTATCCAAGAATGCCTATAGGCACTAAATGGGAGGCCGTCATAACGGCCCCCATATACATGATAAAGACACCGAGCAGGAGCACACTGACAAGATAGAGGATCTCACGGCTGGTGACATAGTTCAAGGCTGTTTCGGCGTCAACCTGTGTCATACTACTTAAGGTGAACTTCCAGCTTCAAAAAGGGCTCGGACCGGTTCCTGGACTATGACATCCGGTGGTCATACCCGGGGTACGCCAGTGAGACCCATCTCTTTCCGGATACGGAAGTGGTGGAACCGTCCCGGTCCGACTTTTAACCCGTCACCCAGAACCCTTTCATCCTGATGACCACCGATACACCAGTTCACCGACTCCCCTCACTCGACACCGGTATCACCCACCTCAACACCGACACACACGCTACCAGCGTCATCCAATCGCTCGCCCTCAACCACCTCATCACCTACGCCGGGACCGCCCGATGGATCGACAGCAAGGGCCACGCCCGGACCGACACCATGCACCGCCTCGCACCCAACCCACGGCTATTGGAGAAGATACAAGTGGCACGGGCATTCACCCCGCAGCAACACCTCGCACTCATCGAACACCTCACCGAATCAGTCGACGAGGAAACAACGCTCATCGTCCTTCCGGATGTCAACTCGTTCTACGCTGACGATGACCTGATGACGGGAAAAGGCGAAGAGATGCTCCACACGGCGCTACAAACACTACACAACGTCATCGAGGACAACCAAGTACCAGCACTGATCACCACGCAGCGGTGCGGTGAAGCTCTCCACTACGTCGCTGAGTCGTACGCCGACACAACAGTGTCGTGTCGGATGACAGAGCACGGCCCGTACTTCTCCAGCGATACATTCGAAACCCTGGTCTACCCCGGCAACGGGTACGTCCAGACCACACTCACCTTGTTCCAAGCACTGCTCCGAGAACGCTACGAACAAGTGTCGGTCGAGGATGGGGCGGAGGTGGTGGCACATGGGTAGAACCAATCCAACTTTCCGCCGCACACTCCGCCGCCTCAAAGAACAGTGGGACGACTACCGGAAAGGCCTGCGCCGGGAAGACCAGGAACAGTTCGATCAGTTGCTGCACTACGCAGAAGAGCATGCGGACGCCGCCGGCTACATGAACCCGGACAAAACGATGGACGCGATACTGCTGTCGATGCTGCTGGAGCAGCAAAAACGTATCGAGGAACTGAAATCTCAGGTATAGATTGGGCCAGGTCATCATCCCCATACAGTTCTCATATAAAATTGAGTGCATCACTCCCAGGTGCTGAGGTGCCCTAGGGGGCACGGTCGTAGCCGTGGCAGGTGCGATTCCTGCACCCAGCGATGAAATGTATCAACGCCTCCCTGCCACCGAACGCATTTACCTCGACTCATACGACAAGGCGCGGACCGCTCTCGAAATCGTGGACAGCGAGAGACTCTCTACCGTGCATGAATACGTCCACATTCACGATCTCGATCCTATCCTTCTGCACTGCGAAGTGGACTCGTACAATGATGTTACATACGGCCTGTATTTTCATCCGCAGGGCGACAGAGCGGCGCGGATAATGATAGAGAATGGGTCGCTCGAGCATCCGATTACTGGTTCGACCGATTTTGACCGCATAAGGGACGTGGTCAACGAGTTCGATCCTAAAACGGACCAGTGATTCGATAAGGTAATCCGGAAGTGACGGAAGCAGCCCAGTCTCACTTTTAACCGGGTCTCTACTGTTAGGACTTGCAATGGCCCGAATCGACTACACACTAGAAGGAGTCGCAACGGAGTTCCAAACAGATCAGAACAGCTGGCTGCCGTGGTAACGGCGGAGGGATAACGTTCAAAGTCGACCACCTCGATAGCATCACGCTCACGTGGACACCCACTGACAACGGTGCAGAGTATCAGAAGCATCCGGACTACCATCCTACGTTCTACGTCGCAGCTGACGAGAAGCAAGACCTAATCGACCTCCGGCCCTGGGTTGCCCAGCAGGAGGCGGTGGTGGCGACTGAAATTGAGGAGTGGCGGACACGATGGCGGAACGATGGTGAACCCGTGCTCCGCGTCGCCACCCGCACCGTCGACGACGTCCGGGACGTCGCATACACGGTTCGACACTGGATGGAGCCGCACCAGTTCGAACTGTTCAACGTCGACCTGAAACCGCAGCACCGGTTCTGCCTCGACACCGGCACTGCCCCCGTCCCTAACGATAAGCCGGGCACATCCAGGCTAGAACTTCCCCGAGATTTTCTCAGTGACGGCGACATATCCCGGCTCGCCATCGACCGCGACCGTGTCGACGGCGCGGACGACGAGATACTCGAAACAGTCCGCCACCACCTCACAGCCGCAGACCCGGACATCCTCATCCTCAGCAATGCACATCTCGTCCCGCTTCTCTACGACAAAGCAGAGGAAACCGGTGTCGACGGGTTTGAACTGGGCCGGTTGCCGGGATGGCAGCAACTCGCCGGTGAATCCACGTACACCAGCTACGGCCAGGTCGGTCACAGCAACGCCCGATACAACGTTCCTGGCCGTGCCATTGTCGACCTGTCCAACTGCTTCTGGTGGAGCGAGACCAACCTTGACGGTATGCTGGACATGGTGGAGCGCAGCTGGAAGCCGATCCAGGAGCTGGCGTGGGCAAGCCTCGGGAACGTCCTCTCCTCCATCGAAATCCGGCATGCCTTGGAGAATGATGTGCTGGTGCCGTGGCGGAGCTGGCGGCACGAACTGTTCAAACCGATGAATAGACTTCACGACGCGGATCGCGGCGGATTCATCTTCTCGCCTGATGTCGGTGTGCACAAGGAGGTGTACGAATGTGACTTCTCCAGCCTGTATCCGAATATCATGATTACACGAAATATCTCGCCGGAAACGGTGCAGTGCTCCTGCTGCGACAACGATGCTGTCCCGGAATTGGATTATACCGTCTGTGAGCAGCAGGACGGGTTCCTGACCGAGGTGCTGCGGCCGATGATACGGGAACGGGAACGGATGAAAGCCGGAATCGACGAGGTAGACGACAGTGAGCAGCGGGAGGCGATGCAGGGGAAGATCGATGCGATCCGGTGGCTTGGCTGCGCCTGCTTCGGCTACCAAGGCTTCTCCAACGCCAAGTTTGGCCGAATTGAGTGCCACGAAGCCATCAACGCCTACGGCCGCAAAATCCTGCTCGAAGCGAAAGAGATGTTTGAAGACGCCGGGTACCGCGTTCTCCACGGCATCATCGACAGTATCTGGGTGCAACCAGTCGCTGACGACCCGACACCGATCAGAGAGGTCGCCGAGAACATCACTGATACGGTCGGCATCACGCTGGACTTCGAACACCAGTATGACTGGATTGCATTCTGTCCCCGCCGCAATTCACAGGCGGGCGCATTGACACGGTACTTCGGAAAAGTCGGGGGCGAGGACGAGTTCAAGGTACGCGGTATCGAACTGCGGCAGCGAAGCACACCACTGTTTATCACGCAGTGTCAGGAAGAGCTGATGGAGGCGGTCGACCGATATCGAGATCCAGAAGCAGTTTGTGACGTTCTTGAACAGCAAATCCAGGACCTGGACAACGGCGACGTTGCACCGAAGGAGTTACTGATCCGAAATCAGGTCTCTAAACGTCCCGAGGAATACGTGCACCGTACCCGCAACGCTGTAGCGCTGGAACGCGGCCAGATGCATGATATGGATATCAGGCCCGGTCAGGACGTGAAGTACGTCGTAGTGGATGACGAGAAAGACGGTGTCGGCCGCGTCCGTATGCAGTATGAGGATTTTGACCGGTATGACGCGGAGTTTTACACCGATCTTCTAGTGCGGGCTGCCGAAAGTATTGTGGCACCGTTTGGCTGGAAGCAGGAGGATATCACGGCGTATCTGTCCGATACAACGAAGCGATCACTGACGCCGTACATTGTCTCTCGGTGAGCTATGATGAAGACGCAGTATATGAGCCGGGTACCGACCGGGAACGGTGCGATTGTTACAGCTGCGGTCAATCCGGACACGGTACAACGCATCGCCACAGCGATTAGTGACAAGCATCTTTCCGAATTTTGCGGGTCACCGAACCTGTACGCAATCGATGCAGTGCCGTACGAGGACTGGGGGATTAACCCTTCGTATCTAAAGGCGCTGCGACGACCGTTCCAGTCTGCGCAGTACACATTGCAGCACGGCGCTTCCCGCACCGGCGAACTGTCCCTTGTCGACTGGTGGACGTTTAGCGGGCAGGAACGTCGCCGGGAGATTGAAGATACGCTATTCGAAACGTTCAGGGGGAGTTCCGCGGTGGATCAGGTGGCAGAACGGGCAGATATTTCCACGGCACTCAACGACTGCTTTCCCGTCATCGGTGATCTCGGCGTGGCCAAATTAATCGAGTCACGTGCGTGGGAATGGATTAAGGAGGAGCGCCGGGAGCAACTGTCCTCCTATAGTCGCCGCGCATTGCGAAACGGGAAAAACGGCCGTAATTTTGAGGAACAGTTCGAAGCGGTGTGTGAACGGAATCACCTGGACTATTGGAAGCGATCGAAAGGGGCATTCCGCCGACATCTCTCGGATAAATTTGCTGCCGTTCAGAGCCAGGTGGAGTCGTTCAAGGGCATCCCAGATTACTTTATCGATAAAGGAAACACGCATGCCTTGAGCGAGTGGGTTACTGGCATCGATGAGCGGGAGTGGACGCCGGACGGACAGTATGCATTTGTGGAGTGTAAGTACGGTGGCAGCCACCTACGGGAGGATCAACGGGAGATGGTGGAACTCCTCGCAGAACACGGTCTCGCGGTCTACCTGTTTCGTGGGAGCGATGAGAAGTTCGAGTTTTCCCGCATAGAGTAATCCGCCCGGTGTAGTGTAAAAAATTTCAAGGTGCGGCGCGGGAGTCGATCCGGTCCAGCTCCCGCCGCAGCTCATCCATCTCGTCCAAAATCTCCTGCTTCTTCTGCCGCAGATCGTCATCAGTCACGCCGTCAAGCTCCTGTTCGACGACCTCCTCACCGGCCTCCTCAAGATCCTGCGCGTTCTGGGCCGCGTCCTTGGGGAGGTCAGAAACAGCGTCAGATTCACGTAGCGCTTCGTTTTTTAACCGGAAACTTTCGTCCTCTCCGTGTACGTCGTGCATGTTCGACATGTTTGGAACCCCTGTTTTTGAACCCGGGGTAATCCGAACAGTCTCTCACATTGCCGAGGGAGGGATTCGAACCCTCGACCTCTACGTTTCTCACTTGAAATCATCGCCGTCGAAAACCTCACGGTTTTCTCGCGCGGCCTTCTCGCAGGGAGAAGTCCGCCGGCTCAGCGCTCATAACGTGTCCTGTCAGCAGGTACAGGGAGATCTGCTAACTGGATCGTTTGCCAGTTATGAGCGTAGCGCTCTAACCACCTGAGCTACCTCGGCCCCGGTGCCGGTTTCCGTACCAGTATCTTAAATGCTTGCCCCTGTGCCGGAAGAAGCGACTTCAATCTTTCGGACAAACAGGGAACGGAGCTACCGATGGAGGAAATCTACGACAGGGTCACGTCGTTCCATGGCCGCCGCCTGTCCATCCCGCTGGACGGATACGACTATCCGGGGACGGAGGAGGGGATCAGTGACACAGCCGAACTCGAGGCAGCTATCAAGACCGAGCTGGCGCTGTACGATGAATCCCGGAACAATCCTGTATACACCCACGACCCGGCCATGTTCTCCGGGGTCAGCGTGGAACAGACACCGAACGGTACGCTGGTCCTCGAGTACACCCCGCTCGGAACCATAGAGACCGGTGACTCTGGCCTCCCTGCCGAGGAGGACAGTGGGATGCCGAGCTGGTGGAACAACATCAACGGAGAGTAGTGCTGTCTACAGCACGTCCGCAGCCGTGATGATGCCGTCGATCTTGTCGTTCTCCCGGACCAGGACCGCGTTGGCTGAATCCAGGAGCTCTTTCACGGCGTCGATCCCTGTCCCTGCGGGAACGGTCGGGAACGCCGGCCCCGTGCATTCCCGCACCTGCTCCTCGTCAGCGGCGTCCAGCAGCCGGCGGGAGGTGACGCTGCCGACACAGTCGCCGTCATCGATGACCGGGAGCTGGGAGAATCCTTCCGCCGTCATCCGGCCGGTCGCGGTCGCGACGGTGTCGTCCGGCTCGACCGCGACCACATCCGTGTGCATAACGTCAGCCGCCTGTTCGCCTGCGGCACGTGCACGGTCCTCCAGCGTGTTGTACAGCCGGGCTGCAGCCCTGTAGTTCGGCACGGCCGTGCCGGCCTCCAGCTTGGCGACGAAGGACTGGGAGACATCTGCCGCGGCAGCTGCTTCCGCCTGTGTCACTCCGGCATCCTGTCGAAGCTCCGTGACACGGTCCCGCAAGTCGTCCAGGCCCGGAATCATTCTTATACGAATAATAAGGAGGGAAATATTAATATATTTGAACTTGCTGAGGAAGCGGCATGGCTGACAGGAACATCGTCGTGGAACAGCGACCAGGCGACCATATCGAAACACACCGTGTCGAACTGGTGGAGCGGAAAGGTATCGGCCACCCGGACTCCATCGCCGACGGCATCTCCGAGGCTGTCTCCCGCGCACTCTGTAAGGAATACCGCGACCGGTTCGGCAGTATCGCCCACCACAACACGGACGAGGTCCAGATCATCGGTGGCAAGTCCGCACCGGCCTTCGGCGGCGGCACGATGATCAGGCCGATCTATATCCTGCTCGGCGGCCGCGCCACACACGAGTACGACGGGGAGACCGTGAACGTCCATGGCACCGCGGTCCGGGCGGCCCGCCGGTACCTTGACGAGACGGTCGGCCACCTCGACATCGACAAGGACGTAATCCTCGACTCCCGCATCGGCGAGGGCTCGTCGGACCTGACCGAGATGTACGACCGTGGCGAGGTCCCGCTCGCAAACGATACCAGCTTCGGGATCGGGCACGCCCCGTTCTCCGACACCGAGAAAGCGGTGATGGCGGTGGAACAGCACCTCAACAACCCAGGGACCAAGGAGGACATGCCGTTCGTCGGGGAGGACGTGAAGGTGATGGGGAACCGCCGGAACAGCGAGCTGCAGCTGACCGTGGCAGCAGCGTTCGTGGACCGGTACGTTGACAGCGTCGAGGACTACCAGGACAAGAAGGCGCAGCTGGCGGACGAGGTGAAACACGTTGCGGAGAACCATACCGACCGCGCTGTCACGGTCGATATCAACACCGCCGACGGCGACACGCGAGGCGAGCTGTACCTGACGGTGACCGGGACCTCGGCGGAGATGGGTGACGACGGTTCAACAGGACGTGGAAACCGGGTCTCCGGCCTTATCACGCCGAAGCGTTCGATGTCGCTGGAAGCGAGCAGCGGGAAGAACCCGGTGGCGCATATTGGGAAGATCTACAACATCATGGCACACCACATCGCCGAGGAAGCGGTGGAGGAGGTCGAGCAGGTGGAGGAGGCGCACGTGAAGCTGCTCAGCCAGATCGGGACACGGATCGACCGGCCGCAGATCGCTTCCGTCCAGGTCATCACAGATAACGGGCTTGACGCGGACACGGAACGCGAGGTGGAGCAGCTGACCGGGCACTGGCTGGACAACGCCCCGGAGATCATGGAGAAAGTGATCGACGGCGAGATCACGACGTTCTAGGACAGTTTCTCGTCCAGCAGCTCAAACGCCTCGGTCGCGTCGTCCTCGTGCACCGTGAAGTGCGTGTCCTCCCGGCAGGAGACGAACTCGGTAATGTTAATCTCGCGGCCAGCAAGGATGGATAGCACGTAGGCGAGGACGCCCGACGTGTCGTCGATGTTCTCGGGACTGTGCAGCGTCATCAATACCTGATCGTCGATGGTCTCGCCGGGACAGTCCGTGGCGTCGGTCTGGATGGCGGTGAACCCTTGTTCCGTTGCAGCGACCACGTCGCCGTCCGGCTCCGTGTCAGCCATGCAGACCTGCATGTTGCTCGTGACCGTGACCGTCGACCCCTCCATGATGGCGCCCACGTTCGTCCGACGCTCCCGGCGCCGGTCCTTCAGTTCCTCGGCATGCCGCCGGAGCGCCATCTTCACGGCCTCGAACCCGCCGTCCACGTGGTCCTCGATCTGCCGCGCCAGCGCCGAATAGTTCACGATCTCCTGCGCCAGCGCTTCCTGGATGTACGGCCGCTTTTCGACGTACGCGACGACCTCGTCAGCGACAGACATAGTGTCCCAAATATTTCTGATTTTATTTAAATGTGTTACATAGTTCGAAATAATTAAGCATTATTGACACCAAATCCCTGTACAGCCATGGATGCTGGACCACGGTACGCCGCCGATGCCGTCGTGACTGGCCTGTATGTCCACCCGATCAAATCCCTGTCACCGGAACGCGTTGACACGGTGACCCTCGGGTCGGACGGCGGACCTGTCCGGGACCGCCGGTACGTGCTGGTGGACGACCACGGGAACCAGGTCAAGGCGGTGAACGAGGGAGCACTGGTCGGAATCGATGCCGACTACACGTTTGATGGCGACGAGCTCGAGAGCGTCGAACTCTCGGCAGCGGCGGACAGCGCCCCGGAAAGTGGAAAGTACGCGTTTCCGGAGGAGCGACACCGTGTCGCGACATGGGTGGAGGACTATCTCGGGACCTCGGTCCACCTCGAGGAACAGCAGAAGGGGTCTCTGGTCGGGAATTCACCTGGCAAGGGGCCGGCACTGATCAGCCGTGGCACCCTGGAAGCGCTCAGTGAGCCTTTTGCATTCGGACCGGATAACCTCCGCGAACGGTTGCGCCCGAACATCGTGGTCGATGGGGTGGACGCGGGATGGGAAGATTTCCTGTACCCTCCTGATCGCGAGGCAGCCGATCAGGGCAGCGTTTCTATCAGCGGTACGAAGCTCTATGCCGTGGAGCCCTGTGAACGATGTGCCGTTCCTGCACGCGACACCGCCACCGCAGAGATTTCCGGGCCGAACTACGATAATTACCAGGATTTCACGGAGTCGTTTGCATCTGCCCGCGAAGAGATGTACCCGGAGGCAGCGACCAATCCACTGGACACCTGGTACCATGCGATGGTGCTCACCGAAACCCCTGCAACATCGATAGGAAACCCTATCTCGACGGACGACATCGCCTGGCGACCGGTCTGATCACGTTATACCCAAATTTGTATTTTATTGCTAGAAAAGAAGCAAATATATCAAATATTTGATAAATTGTCCGTGTCAACTGTGGGACAGGTGAATCAGCAATGAACCAGCTGCATCCACAGCAAGGCGATTACGTTCGACACTGAACCTTCTCAAACCAGTGCTAGCTATACCGCGGACCGAGAGGAGGTTGATTCCGTCGTTCTCCTCTACTCCGGCGGGCTCGACACCTCCGTCATGGTGCACTGGATCCAGGAGCACTACGATGCGGAGGTCATCACCGTCACGCTCGACCTTGGACAGCCTGGCGTCGATCTCGATGCAATCAGGCAGAAGGCGCTGGACACCGGGGCGGAAGAAGCGGTGGTGGTGGACGCCAAGCAAGAGTTCGCCGAGGAGTACGTCGCAGCAGCGATCAAAGCGAACGCACTGTACCAGGGGCAGTACCCACTCAGCTCCGCCATCGCACGCTATCTCACGATGGAGAAAGCGGTTGAGGTGGCCAAGCACCACGGCGCCGACGCGGTCGCGCACGGCTGCACAGGGAAAGGCAACGACCAGGTCCGGTTCGATTCCACAGTCATGGCGCTCGACAAGGACCTGCAGGTGATCGCGCCGGTCCGTGAGTGGAGCATGACACGTGACAAGGAGATTGCATACGCGGAGGAGCACGGCATCCCTGTCGAGGAGACCGATGACTCCCCGTACTCGACCGACGAGAACCTGTGGGGGAAGAGCTCCGAATGCGGACCGCTCGACGACCCAGGACAGGAGCCGCCGGACGATGTGTTCGAGTTCGTCACCGTTCCGGAGAACGCACCGGACGAGCCAGCGTACGTTGATATCGGGTTCGAGGACGGCATCCCTGTGACGCTGGACGGCGAGCAGCTCCCGCTGCACGCACTCATCATGGAGCTGAATGAGATCGCAGGGCAGCACGGTGTCGGCATCGTCGACATGAGCGAGGACCGGGTCGTCGGACTGAAATCGCGCGAAATCTACGAGTGCCCCGCAGCTGTCACACTGTTGCAGGCGCACGAGGATCTGCAGAAGTTCTGCTCGACGAAACACGAGAACAGCTTCAAGCAGGCAGTGGAGCAGCAGTGGGCCGAACTGGCGTACAGCGGCCTGTGGCACGACCCCCTGATGGACCACCTGAACGCGTTCCTCGACAGCATCAACACGGGCGTGACCGGAACGGTCACGGTCAAGCTGTACAAGGGCTCGGCGCAGGTCGTCGGCCGTGAATCCGCGCAGGCGCTGTACGACCACAACCTTGCGACCTACGAGGCCGGGGAAACGTTTAACCACGACGCATCCCCGGGCTTCATCGAGCTGTGGAGCCTCCAGACGAAACTGGCCAACGAGGTGACAGACAGTGAAACTGTGGACGGATGATCCCGAGACCGCGGACGCCGTTGAGGAGTTCCTGTCGGGTGACAGCGTCGCGTACGACCAGCGACTCGTGGAATGGGACATCCTCGGCAGCATCGCCCACACTCAGATGCTGCACGAGCAGGGATATCTCTCCACTGAGGAACTCGGCGAGCTCCATGCGGCGCTGCTGGACCTGTACGAGGATGAGCCCGAGCTTGTCGCAGAACAGGAGGACGTCCACACCGCGGTCGAAGCAGCCGTGACCGGGCAGACCGAGGCAGGTGCAAAGATGCATACCGGCCGCTCGCGCAACGACCAGGTAGCGGTCGACGAGCACCTGTACATGAAGGCGCACACGCTTGCGGTCGCCGACGCGGTGCTCGACGTCGTCGAGGCACTGGCCGACCAGGCCGAGACGCACAAGGATACGGTGATGCCTGGGTATACCCACATGCAGCAGGCGATGCCGACCACCGTCGGGACGTGGCTGTCCAGCACGGCTGTCGCACTCCTGGACGACCTCCAGCAGCTCGACGCCGTCTACACTGTGCTGGATCAGTCCCCGCTCGGTGCCGCGGCAGGATATGGGACGACCCTCGACGTCGACCGCAGCCGCACAGCGGAGCTGCTTGGATTCTCATCCGTACAGGATAATCCTGTCCACGCCGTGAACAGTCGTGCCACCGCTGCAGTCAAAGTGGTACAGGTGCTGCACCAGCTCATGCTGGACCTGGAGACGCTGGCGAACGACCTGCTCCTGTTCTCGACCGACGAGTTCGGGTTCGTCGATGTGCCCGACGCGTTCTGCACCGGGAGCAGCATCATGCCGCAGAAGTCGAACCCCGACGTGCTGGAACTGGTCACGGGAAAAGCGGCGCAGATCCGCGGCAACCAGCACGCGATTGAGGCGGTCTGCAGCAGCACACGTACCGGTTACGGCACCGAGATGCAGGCGATCAAGCAGCCGATGATGGAGAGCTTTGAAACCACCGAGCAAACCTTCACTGTGCTTGCCGGTCTCATCGACAGGCTGGCGTTCGACGAGGCGGCGATCGAGGAGACGATGGACGAATCCGTTTACGCCGCACATACGGCGAACCAGGACGTCGAGAGCGGTGTTCCGTTCCGCGAGGCGTACCATTCCGTCAAGGAATCACAGGAATACGATGAACCCGCCGTGGACGACATCCCGGCCGCAACAGTCGACCAGAACGCTGTCAATGCTGCGATAGAGCACTGGACGGCGAAACAGGACGCATTCCAGTCCAGTATCGATGCACTGATCAATCTCGCCGAGGAAAACGCCGCTGCGACAGGATAGTTTTTCAAGCTGTGCGAGGAAGTGGAATACATGCGTATCAAACACGTTCTCGCCGAGGAGATCGGGGATGCACTGGATGCAGATGTTACAGCGCAGGACATCGAGGAACCGCCGTCCATGGAGCAGGGCGACTACGCCTTCCCGGTCATGGGTGTCGCCGACAACCCGCGCGACGCGGCAGAAGCTGCTGGAGAAGAACTTGCAGAGGTGGCGCCGGTGGACCGTGTCGAGGTCGCTGGTCCCGGCTACCTAAACGTCTTCCTCGACCGTGCGGCGTTCGCGGACCAGGTCGCTAAGATGCTGTCAGACAGCACGATGGGCGTCGAGCAGCAGTCAGGGAAGATGTTGATAGAGTTCTCCCAGCCCAATATCGCAAAGCCGATGCACGTTGGCCACTTACGGAACAATTGCCTCGGCGATGCATTACAGCGTATCATGCGGTTCTGCGGCTATGACGTCACCTCCGACAACTACATCGGCGATGTCGGAACACAGTTCGGGAAGGTGATATACGGGCACCGCAACTTTGATGTCGATGCCAGCTTCGACACGGAGCCGATGGAGTACATGCTGGACATCTACGTCAAGTTTCATGAGAAGGTCGAGGAAACCCCGGAAATAGAGGAAGAGGCTGCCGAGTGGACCAAAAAAATCGAGGAAGGAGACGAAGAGGCAGTCGAGCTATGGGAGAAGTTCCGTGAGGCCTCGATCGAATACCAGAAGGAAGAATATGAGCGACTCGGTGTAGAATTCGACAGGATCAGTGGAGAATCCACGGTCATGGAGGAGTCACGTCAACTGATACTGGAGCTGGTGGAAGAGGGGGTCCTGGACCGGGATGAGGACGGTTCGGTGTTCTATGAGTTCGACGAGGAGGACCTCCCGGGCACTGTTCTCCTCCGGTCGGACGGGGCCACACTCTACCTGACACGAGACATCTACAATCTCAAGAAACGAAAGGAGGAAGGGTTTGACTACAATCTTTACGTCGTGGCGTCGGAACAGGAGCTGCATTTCAAGCAACTGTTCCAAATCGCCGAGGACCTCGGTATCGCTGGAGAGGGCTTCCAATCCGAGCACCTTTCATACGGGATGCTCTCCCTTCCTGACGGAAGCATGTCTACGCGTGAAGGCCGCGTTGTCAGGCAGTCAGATGTTCTTGATGAAGCAGTGGAACGAGCGTCAGAAAAAGCTGAGGAGGGGCTGGAGAGAACTGTTACGGCAGCTGAAAAAATAGGGATCGGAGCTGTCAAGTATGCCGTATTGGAAGTATCCCGGAACAAGGACATCGAGTTCGACTGGGACCGGGTCCTGTCGTTCGAGGGCGACTCCGGCCCGTACC
>JAXIOB010000014.1:0-29927 GCA_034190585.1 Asbonarchaeaceae archaeon (SeqCode) | reverse complement strand
TCGAGCGCGTCGTGAACGCGGTCGACCGGTACGAGTTCGACACCTTCCTCGTCGGTACCCGGCCGCCGAGCGACGTGGTGCAGGCGGAGGAGCAGCTCTGGGAGGAGGTCGGCGTGGACTGGGTCGAACCACTGAAGGGCGAGCTCAACCGGCTTATCGGGAAGAAACTGGCTGAACGGACCGGGGCGGAGGTGGATTTCGAGCGTGCCGATGTCAACCCGGTGTACGACGTGGCGAAGGACCGCGTCGAGGTCGAGGTCAACTCCCTCCTCGTCGAGGGCACCTATAACAAGTACTCCCGGGAGATCCCGCAGACCCGGTGGCCGTGCGGCGAATGCCGCGGCAGCGGCTGCGAGGAATGCGACTGGACCGGGAAACAGTACCAGCGGAGCGTGGAGGAGCTTGTCGCGGAACCGTTCCTCGACGCGACCCGTGCCGTCGAGTCAAAGTTCCACGGCGCCGGCCGCGAGGACGTCGATGCGAAATGCCTCGCGGAACGGCCGTTCGTGCTGGAGATCCTGGAACCGGAGAACAGGGATGTCGACCTGGACGACCTCCAGGAACGGGTCAACGAGAACGACGAGATCGATGTCTACGACCTCCAGTTCGCGGAGAAGGACCGTGTCGAGGAGGTGAAGTCGCTGCGCGCCGACAAGCGGTACCGCGCCCGCATCGCACTCGGGGACACGGTCAGCGACGAGGACCTGGACCGGCTGTCGGAGCTGATCGGGACTGTCCAGCAGGCCACGCCGACGCGGGTCGAACACCGCCGCGCCGAGAAGACACGGGAACGGGAGGTGTACGACGTCGCATGGGAGCGTATCGACGACACGACCATCGAACTGGAGGTGGAAGCAGAAGCAGGGACGTACATCAAGGAGCTGATCCACGGCGACGACGAGAAAACACGGCCGAGCGTCGCCCAGCTTCTCGGGGTAACAGCGACGTGCGAGGCGCTGGACGTGATCGGGTTCGACGCCTAGCGGCTCCAGTATTATAAAGCTCTGCCTACCGATACCTACCATGGCGCAGAAAAGTAGCGGTACACGGCACGGCACCCGCCGCAAACTCGCGACCGGCCGCCGCCGCACGAACCAGATCGCCGACAGGCTGCGCGGGTTCGAGGAAGGTGAGCGGGTCCGTATCGACGTCGACCCGTCGGTGCAGGACGGGATGCCGCATCCACGGTTCCACAGCCGTACCGCGACGGTCGTCGAGACCAACCAGGCGAGCTGCGTCGTCGAACTGGATGACGGCGGGAAGCGGAAACAGTTCGCGGTCCGCCCGGTCCACCTTGCGGAGGTCGATGCATGATGGACGTCGAATCACAGACACTGGTCAGCGCCACCACCGTCCTCGCACGGCTGGAAGAGGTGGAGGACCGGAACGACGTGCAGGAGGCGACACTGGAACACCTCACCAAGAACCTTGCAGTACACGACCAGGAGACGGCGGAGGAGTTGCTGGAAGAATTGCAGGATATCGAGAGCCTCCGCGACGAACACCGCCTCAAAATCATCGAGACACTACCGCGGAGCGAGATGGAAGTACGGGCACTGTTCTCCAAGGAACGGTTAAAGCTGGAGGACGACGATATCGACCGTATCGTCGACTTCGCACAGTCTGTTGGAACCCGGTAACACGGGGGTGTATCTCTCAATGAAAGACGAACACGCTATCGTTCTTGACTTCCTGGAGCACGGCCGGCCCGGCGGCCCGTCGGAACCTGTTGCACAGGTCATCGGGACGGAAAACTTTAACCTGTTAGAGGTCGTGCCGCGCGAGGACGTGCGGATGAGTGCGGGCGACGAGGTGTACATCGGTGACGGCGACCGTGACAGGGTGCGGTACATCAAGGGCAAGATAACGCTCCACGAGCTGACCGAGACAGCCAAGTCAGAGCTCGACTACGTGCTGGAGGACCTGGTGGAGGAGAACGAGGACACGTTCGTCGAGTTCTTCAACGAGGCGGAACCCATCACCCCGCGGCAGCACGCCCTGGAACTCCTGCCGTCCATCGGGGAGAAGCACATGTGGGAGATCCTGGACGAACGCGACGACAACGGAGATTTCGAGTCGCTGGACGACATCCAGGAGCGTGTGGAGCTGCTGCCGGACCCGCGGAACATCCTTGTCAAGCGATTACGGAGCGAGCTGTCCGGCGACGAGAAGCACTATCTGTTCATCGTCCCGCCGAAGAGCGAGGACTGACCACCCGGTTTTATAAACCTGTTATGGGAGGTAGACGGAGTCTGTGACACCATGGACTACTGCGACGACTGCGGCGGCATCATCGTAGCCGAGAAGAGCGGTGACGAGACCGCGTTCAAGTGCCGGAGCTGCGGGAAGAGATACGAGAAACAGGGCGAGGAGCTGGAGATCCGGGAGGAGAGCGATACCGAGTCCAAGCAGATCACGGTCGGCGGCGACGAGGCCGAGAGCCACCCGACCACCGACGAGGACTGCGAGGAGTGCGGGAACGACGAGGCGTACTGGTGGACCGAGCAGACCCGCTCCGCCGACGAACCACCGACCCGGTTCTACCGCTGCACCGAATGCGACCACACCTGGCGGGAGTACGACTAAATAGGAGGCCCTCCCAATTTAGGAAAGAAGGTTCCACTCTCCTTCGCTCCGCTCAGTCGAGTCCCTGACTGATCTTCTCTCTCGACGTCTCCCGTCACTCACGCCTGCACGAAGTCGTCGCGGTACACCCGCAGCAGCGAGACGAAGAACCCGAGGACGAGCGGGCCGAGCACCACGCCGAGCACGCCGAACATCTGCAGCCCGCCGAGCACGCCGACGATGACGAGGAGCGGGTGGATCCTGCCGCGCTGCCCGACGACCCGCGCCCGCACGAGGTTGTCGACGACGGTGACGATGAGCAGGCCGTACACCGCGAGCGCGATGCCCGCCACCAGACTGTTCTCCAGCACGGCAAGGTACACCGCGGCCGGCCCCCAGACCAGGAAGTTCCCGACCAACGGGATGATGCCGAGCAGGACCATGACGAACGTCCAGAAGAACACGTCCGGGACACCAGTCAGCCACAGCCCGATACCGGCGAGCACGCCCTGGATGACCGCGGTGACGAGGTGGCCGAGCAGCACCGCCTCGGACATCCGGTCCAGCTCCGCCACGAGGTGGTCCTCCCGGTCCTCCTGCAGCGGGATGACCGCCCGCACCCCGTCAACGATTGCCGGTCCCTGCCGGAACAGGTAGAACATCGTTATCACCATGACGAACAGGCCGACCGCAAGCCCGAACACGGTGGAGAGGAGGCCGGGCAGCTCGCCGGAGATCATCCTGCCCGCGTCGATGAACGCGTCCTGCACCGCGGCCTCGATGTTCACGTCCTTCCCGGTCATCTCCAGGATGGTCGCCTCCAGCGACGAGGTGTCGACGAGTTCGGTCGTCGACGTCCCCACCGCGGCGAGCGCGCCCTGCCCCTGCAGGATGGCCTTCTGCGCGGTGAATATGGTCGGCACCACCGCGACAAGTAACAGGACGAGGATGGTCAGCACCGCGGCCCCGGTCTCTGTCCCGACCCGGGCCGCGACCTGGCGGTACAGCGGGTAGGTGATGTACACCAGGACGATGCCGCCGATGAGGTAGTACAGGAACGGCGCCACCAGGAGATAGGAGAGCACGGCGAACGCCGCGATCAACCCGCCGACAAGGTACAGCTGCCTGTCGTCGTCGGATACCGCCATACACTGTCCGGTGTCTGCAGAGCCTTAAATGGGTTGGCGGCCTGCCGGGAGAAAAAGAGGACGGAACGGGGACGGTTGTTACACGTCCCGTGCCTTCAAGGTTTTCCGACCGTTTTCCTGTGCGCGCTCGGTGGCCTGTTCGATCATCTGCTGGACCTGCTGATCCAGTTCTTCATAGACCTCGGTGCCGACGTTCATGTTGCCGGCAGCCTCGCGCACACCTGCCTTCGTGATGCACTGTGCCATAGTTGTCACCCCCATACGGTTCTTGTTCCGGCGTGTTTGCCCCGTACACCTGCAACTCCGTACAGCTCGTTTAAATACCTTGGACGCGGGTGGAAGCGCATAAAAGAATCGCGCCGCGTTCCCGTACATGCCGCAGGACGACTTCGAGCGGGCGGCCGCCACACCGCGTGACGTTGCGGAGATCGATGCAGAGGGAGACGTCCGCGTCCGGGTGCTCGGCACCGTCCTGGAGACACGGCAGGACTCGCTGATGCTCGACGACGGCACCGGGACGGTGGAAGTGTTCGCGGACGCCGACGACATGGAGCAGGTGCAGGACGGGCAGCGCATCCGCGTGTTCGGCCGGGTGATGCCGACGGCGGACAGTTTCGAGATGCAGGCCGAACTGGTGCAGGACATGACAGACGTGGATATGGATATGTACGAGGAGGTCGCGGACGCGGTCGGGAAACACCGCATCCCATAGGTAGAGTTAAAAATATCAGCACCGGAGCCGGGTAACGAGGCATAGAAGATATGGTACGGGCAGAACTTTCGGATGCAGGCCTTCTCAAGGACGCGCTGCAGTCTATCTCAAACATCATCACCGAGGGCGTGTTCCAGTTCTCGGAGGACGGTGTGAAACTGGTCGCGGCGGACCCGGCGATGGTGGCGATGGTCGACTTCCAGCTGGAGCAGGAGGCGTTCGACGCGTATGAATGCGACGACCCGGCGAAGGTCGGTGTCAACATCGAGGACCTGTACAGTATCGTACGGCGCGCCGGTTCCTCGGAGACGCTGGAACTGGAGCTGGACGAGGACGGCAGCAAGCTGCACGTCCGGATGCACAACGGCTCCGAACGCAGCTTCTCCCTCGCCCTGTTGAACCTGTCCGAGGAGGACATCCCGTCGACGGACGACCTCGACTTCTCCGTCGCGGCGGACGTGACGACCGGTGTTCTGGACGACGCGGTCGGTGACGCCTCCGTGGTCGGCGACGCGGTCACCCTGAAAGCGGACGCTGACGCGATAACACTGGAGGCGGAGGGCGACAACTCCACGGTCCAGACCACGATTTCTGCCGGGAGCGACGGACTGATGGAGCTGGACGCGGATGCTGCGGTCCAGTCGATGTTCTCCATCGACTACCTGAACAAGATGATAAAGGCCAAGAAACTGGCCGACAGTGTACAGCTCCGGCTCGGCGACGACTTCCCGATGCGGCTCGAGTTCCAGGTACCGGACACGCTGCAACTATCGTACGTGCTGGCGCCGCGGATCGAGGAATAAGCCATGGCGGCAGGCGTCCTTCTCTGGCTCGAATCGGTGCGGTCGCCGCTGCTGACCGACGCTGCGGTCTCCGTCACCGCGCTCGGCTCGGTCACCGTCGCCGCACTCATCGTCTACACCTTCTACCACTTCGGGCTGCGGGATGAAGCGGTGCTCAGCCTTGCCGCAACGGTGCTCGGCGGCGGCACGGCAGCGGTCCTGAAGGCGGTGGTGGCACGGCCGCGGCCGGACGTGGTCGACCCTGTGATCGCCGGGTACCTGCAGACCGGCGCGTTCCCGTCCGGCCACACCACCATCGCGTTCGCGCTGGCGACGGTGCTGGAGCAGGAGCTGGACGGCGCCAACTACTACCTGTTCCTCCTCGCCGCGCTCGTCGGCGTGTCCCGCCTATACCTCGGACTGCACTACCCGGGCGACGTGGCCGGTGGAGCGGTGCTCGGCGTCGCCGCCGGCCTGCTCGTGTACCGCTACCGGGAACCCGTGGTCGCGGCCGCCGACCGGTACATATAATTCGTTCTACCGGGGAGACAGTGGTGAGTGGTTTCGATGGCAGGAATCGGACGGGCACTGTCGGACCTGGTGGAGAACATCGTCGCCTTCGCGGTGATGATCGTTCTCGGCATCATCGGGTTCTACCTGACCGTGTTCGTCGTCACCTCCGGCGCCTCCCTCGCGGGAGTTTCGGTCGGCGGCGACTTCGCGGTGCTCTCGGCAGCGCTCATCGTTGCGGCGTCAATCATCGGGGGCATGCGGTAAGAGGCGCCTCCACCCCGTTTTTCCTTTCTTTTTATCAGGTTCGAACCCCGCTACGGTTGCATGGACATCGAGGTGTCGGACGACCGCGCCCGGCGGCTGGAGGAATACTACCTGCGCGACGACGTGAAGGGGGCGATGGTGCGGATCTGCGAGGGCCGGGAGGTGGGGCCGACGTTCCCGTACGGGTACGGGTCGCGGCCGGACGCTGTCAACTTTCCCGGCGACTTCGAACGCCTTGTTGAAGATGGTGCCGTGGCGTTCCACGGGTCGGTGGAGCGGTGGAAGAACCCGTTGCTGATCGACGAGGTGGACGCGGACGAGCTCCGCAGCGGGTGGGACCTGGTCATCGACATCGACTGCGACGACGACCTCCACTTTGCGAAGATAACCGCGGTCGAACTGTTGCAGGAGCTGCAATCGTTCGGGATCGGCGACGTATCGGTCAAGTTTTCAGGAAATCGTGGGTTCCACCTCGGGCTGCGGCAGGAGGCGTTCCCGGACAGGGTGCACGGCCAGCCGCTGGCGGAGTGGTACCCGGACCTGCCGCGTACCATCGTGAGTTTCCTGCGGGACCGGCTGCGGGAGCGGCTCGCCGAACTGTTCGTGGACCACGATAGTTCCGTGAACTCCGTGGTGTACGAGGACAGTGAGCCGGCGCCGTACGAGCTGGTGGATATCGAGAACGACTGGGGTGACCGGCACCTGTTCCGGCTTCCGTACAGTGTCAACGAGAAGTCGTGGCTCGTATCGCTGCCGGTGGAGCCGACAGAGGAGGGGATAATGGGATTCGAGAAGGAGGATGCCGCGATGGACGCTGTCGAGGTGGAGCACGGGTTCCTGGAGGACGCGGAGGACGGTGCCGCGGCGGAGCTGGTCGTGGACGCGCTGGACTGGTACGCGCAGCAGCCGGGGAGCGAGGACCGGACGGAGTTCGACGGCGAGTTCGACGTGCCGGAGGAAGCTGCGCCGGAGGAGTACTTCCCCCCGACCATCCACAACATCCTCGAGGGCCTGGAGGACGGCCGGAAGCGCGCGGTGTTCATCCTGACGACGTTCCTGCAGCAGGTCGGGTACGATTTCGACAGCATCGAGGCGATGCTGTGGGAGTGGAACGACCGGAACAAGGAGGCGCTGGACGAGACGTACATCCGCACACAGTTGAACTGGCACGAGCGCCAGGACGAACCGTTGATGCCGCCGAACTGGGACGCCAACGGCTTCTACAAGGACATGAACGTGTACGAGGAGGACCCACTGACAGAAGCGACGGCCAATCCAGTGTCCTACACCTTTGCCAAGCTCAGCGACGACGAGGACGGCGGGGGCGAGGAAACCGGAGACGGATCAGAGGGCGGCGGCAGCGGCGACGAGAAGCCGACGATGGAGTGCCCGTACTGCGGGAAGGAGTATCAAGGAGAGACGAAGTGGTACCGGGACCACGTGAGGGCATGTTCTGGATAAAAAGGGTTAAATACGAGTTCTCGCCAGCATCGACCATGCGCACCACCAGCACCGAGACCTTCCCGGACGCCGAGGTGGAAGAGGTGCTCGGCGTGGTCCGCGGCAACACCGTCCGCGCCAGGAACGTCGGCCGGGACATCACCCAGTCGCTCCGGCAGGTCATCGGCGGCGAGCTGAAAGCCTATTCGTCGCTGCTCACGAAGACGCGGGACGAGGCCATGGACCGCATGGAGGAAGCGGCAGACGAGATGGGTGCGGACGCCGTCGTCAACGTCCGGTTCACCACGTCACAGGTCACACGGAACTCCGCCGAGATCCTGGCGTACGGGACCGCGGTCACGCTGGAAGACTAGAACGAAGCCCTTTATCTCAGTAATTCCACCACACCCAACCATTAGAAATTTGTCACTTGAAAATAACAAAAATATTATAAGTAGGGCGTGATAACAAAAGGGCCATGCCTGCCGCCTTGGATAAGCATCTCCAGCAGCAGGACGGCCTCGTCGAGGCCGACGACACCGCGGAGAACGTCGTCACACGGTACGAAGAGGGCGGCGGCAACGGGTATACAGCGCGGCTGGTGGACGACACCATCACCGTCGATGTCTTCTCAGGCCCATCATTTGCTGTCGAGATAACCGATACCGGCTACGACATCCGCTACGGCGAGTGCGAGGGCGACAACGCCGCCGCGATTGCGGAACAGTTCACAGAGAACGTACTCGCGCCGCGGAACCTCCGTCAGACACCGCCCGAGGTGCAGGCGCAGACCGCGCTCCAGTCCGCATACGACCACGCGCTGGGCGAAGACCCGTACACGGCCGCGCTCGAAGTCGGCGAGGCAGCCCAGCAGGCACGTGCATACCTTGAAGACGCCGGGCTCCAGCCGACCGATGTCAAGCTCCCGTCCGGCCACAACGAGGTATCCGACATCCGCGTCCAGTACGGCGACACCGGCCGGTCACGGTCGCCGGACGAAACCGGTATCGACCACTTCACAGTCCGCACAGCTGACGGTGTGGACGCGGAGACGACACAGCTCGCCTACGGTATGGCCCGGATCCTCCTCCAGGACGCACCATCAAGCAAGGACTCTATCTCCACCGATATCGGGTACAAACCGGGTGCGGACCACCACAAGAACCAGGACGTGGTCGCAACAGGAATCGTCGAGGCGTTCGACCAGCTGTACGACGACCTCGACTTCCGGAACTAGCCCTGCAACTGGTCGTAGAACCGGTCCAGCATCTCGTCATCCGGATGGTAGAACCGGTCCGGATGGTCCCCGAGCGGGTTCCGTGACACCTGCTCCTCCGGTCTGAGGGCGTGCCCCGCCCGGTACTGCTCACGGTCTCCATCAGCGACCGGCTGGAACACGGTGTCGTTGTAGACAGATTCCTCCGCTCCAGTATACCCGCGGTCCGGCTCTATCCGGATACTCGCCTGGTCAGAACGTGGGATATGGGAGTTAGCGATAAGATACGAATAGACCTCCTCACGGCCGTCTTCACCGAAAATCATCACCGGAAGGTCGAACACCGCATCTCTCCCGGCATCGACGACATACAGCGGGTCGCCGATCGCCCTGTCCATCGTCACCGCGTCGAGCGCATGCCCGAAATTCCGGTCCAGCGGCTCGAACGCGGAGCCTTCAGCGTTCATACGTGTAACATCCGCATGAAATTTTAAATACAGGGATTCGCTGCCTGTCCCGCGCACGCTACATAAAAAGTCAGCATCCCGCTCGTCGTCCTGTACCGGCGGGAGCTGTGACCGGCCAGGCTTTTATCTCTCGGACACCGGTCCGTGTGTATGGGTGACGGGTCGCTGCGGGAGCGGATGCAGGGTATGGACGCCGGCAGCGACGACGGGGACATCGACTATGGCGATCCGCAGGTCTACCAGCAGTTCTCCGACATGTTCAAAGCGGAGGAGGTCGGTGACGAGTTCTTCGGTGCCTCGCCGCCCACCATCTTCGTCGGCCGGTACGGCTACCCGGACGTCAACGTCGGGGTGCTCTCCCCTGTCGAGGTGACGCAGAGCGCGGACCTGGACGCGCCGCAGGCGTGGGTGGACAGCGACCTGAACATCCGTGAGATCATCTCCCGCCGCTCCTCTCTGGTCAACTCGCGGCAGAAGAAGTCCGTGCACGACACCGGCGGGTTCGGGGACGCCGCCCAGGAGATCGCGATGGCCGGCGAATCGGTCGACGTCGAGATCGGGCTGGACAGGACCGTGGATTTCGACATCGACTTCTCCGACCGGTACGCACCGTACGGCCCGTCCGGCAACATCGAAAAGGTGGAGATCGCCGAGAACCCGAGCGTTCCCCGTGCGGTCGAAAAGGCGGTGGGCGACGACGACTGGAAAGCTGACGGAGCGATGACCTACCTGTACGAGAAGGACCTCGACACGCACGACATCCAGCGGGTGCTGTCCGCCGGCCTGCTGGGGAAGCGGGAGAACCGGAAGCTGGTGCCGACGCGCTGGTCCATCACCGCGTCCGACGACACCGTCGGCAAAGAGCTACGGGAACAGGTCAAACTGAATCAGGAGCTGGGCGAGGTCCGGTATTTCCGGAACGAGCACCTCGGCAACATCTTCCACATTTTACTCATTCCTGGTCAGTGGGAGTACGAGCTGGTGGAGATCAAGGGCGCGGGCTCGGTATGGGCGCCCGGCTCGAAATCGTTCGTCAAGTCCGACCACGAGGGCTACGGCGGCCGGACAACCTACGTGGATGAAACTGCGGGCGGGTACCATGCGGCACGGCTCGGCCCGCTCGAATACCTGGACAGCATCGACCGACAGAGCAAGGTCCTGGTTATACGGGAAGTGACAGACGACTACTGGGCGCCGCTCGGCGTCTGGGTGGTGCGGGAGACGGTTCGTGGCGCGTTCGAACAGGACTATGGCGTGGTCGAGGATGTGCAGACCGCGCTGGAGAACGTGAAGCGGCAGGTGCCCGTCGACTGGAGCCGCATCCGGCAGAAGTCGAAGATGGTGCAGGGCATGCAGACATCGCTGTCCCAGTTCACAGCGGACTGACAGCTGTCAGGATTCGAACCGGACGATATTGATACCGTAGTCTATGTCCGGCTCGGGCAGCCGTTCGCTTGGCGTGGTGATAGCGTACTGGTCGTCCCGTGGCCGGTACACCTCGCCGATCCGGTGCAATGTGTTCAGGACGTCTATCAGCGTGTCCCCGTCGACACCGGTATCGTCCAGGATCTCCTCGTACGTCGCCGCGGGCACGTCCACCGTCTCTCCCTCCTGCCGCGCCTGCAGTCGATGGGCGGAGGTGGGATGCGGTCCCAGCCCGTCCAGGTCGGACAGCACCGTCTCCGCCTCCTCTTCGATACCCTGCTCCTCGAGCGGGTCGCCCGTCTCCAGCGGGTCGGCGTCGAAGCTCACAGTCCCTCTGCCAGCAAGAGATGCCTCGAGTATTTTATCTCTCCGGGGTCAGAAACCACCACATCCACCAATTTAAGATTTTGCTACTACGTAATCGCGAACGATGGACGGGGACGAGCTTGTCGAGTATGTCGAATCGGGGAACGTCACAGTGGAGGAGGTGGTCGACCGGCTGGAGCCCGGTGCCGCGTACGACCTGTTCTACGGCGGCCCGGTCACTCCCGACATCGACGACTACCATGAGGAAGTCCACATCGCCCGGGAAGGACTGGGCAACAGCTACGCCGAGGAGCCGGAACGGGAGATTGTCACGAAAGACGCGGACGGCCTCGAATACCTCTGGCTTCCTGTCTCCTTCCCGCTGCACGACGCGCCGTACATGATCGGGAAGAAATCCGCGGAACTCGGCTACACCGGCGAACGGGAGGCCACCGCCGAGAACGGTGCCGGGATGCTCGGTGCAACAGGTGCGGCCACCGCAGCCGTCATCGATGTCGTCACCCAGAAAGCCACCGACATCGACCTGATACCGGACCACCTGCTCCTTATCGGCGCCACAGCCGGACTGGTCGGCGGCAACGCGTTGCGCGGCCGCGCCGCCGGCATCCGGGAGGAAATCTACCAGGACGGGCTGGAACGTATCGAGGAACAGGCCGGCGACTACACCGTCACCATCTACTGACCGTTCACACGTTCCGGAACCTGTGGAAATCTCCCACGCCGTTATTAAAATCGCGTCCCCGCCGTTCCACATGCAGGACCTGTTCCCGCACCAGGAGATCCGGCCGCACCAGGACCGCTTGCTCGACGACGTGACGGATACGTTGCAGGAGGGTGGATCCCTGGTGGCGCACGCGCCGACCGGTCTTGGGAAATGCGTTGCTGGTGATACACAAATTCTTACAGGGGAAGGTATAGGACCGATAGAAGATTTCAGCGTCGGAGATGAGACATCGTGCAATTCTTTCGACGGGGATTTGAGATGCAGGAATTCTAAGGCGAGAATCGTTGAAAAGAAAGAATCGTCCCTTCTAAGGATTCGTACTGGAACCGGTCGAGAAGTTAAAGTTACCCCGGATCACAAGCTATTGAGGATCAAGGAGGGACGTATCGAGTGGGTGGAGTCGCGCGGTATCGAAGAAGGGGATTTCATCGCCTCGCCAAGGGAAATAGAGTTGCCGGATGTTAAATGGTCTCTTACTGTCGATGATATTGAGAGAACAGACCAGTATTTCCTTGTCGCTGCCGATTCTCCGCTCCCTGATTTGCTTGCGGATGCCAAGGAAAATCTAGGATACACTGATAGAGAACTTGCAGAACATCTGGATATAGCCCGGAAAAACTTTACGAAAATCCGAAAGGACTATCCGGTAAGGATAGACGCCGTACGGAAACTTTGTGAGGCGGCTGGGAAACGGGAAGATGAGTTTCGTGTCACAAAGGTGGCTTACTCCAATAAGAACACGATTGAGATTCCGGAAATAGATGAGGAATTCTCCTACTTTTTAGGCATGATGCTTGGTGATGGGTCAATTATAGGAAAACGACAGACTATAGGCTTCTCATCGGCTGATGCGGAGTTACTGGAGCGGTTTAAGGATATGATGGAGAGGTTCAGCGCCTCGGTCAGACAGGTTCATGGGACGGACTATGACTATAAGTCTAGCAATAGGAGTGTGGCGTGGCTCCTGCAACGGATGGGGCTACCGGCCGGAAAGAAGAAGGATATGAAAATTCCTGATTGCGTCCTCACCTCGGAGGAGAATCTTTCTGCATTTCTTTCCGGACTTATGGATACAGACGGGTCAATCGATAGTCAGGGAAAGATAGAGTTGACGACGAAAAGTAAGCAACTTGCGGATCAGCTCCTTGTGGTATTTCCTGTTTTCGGAATCCGGCCGACGCGCACGATTAAGACTGTGGATGGGAAGGAGTATCAACGTCTTCATATCTCAAACCAGAGGGAACTTGCCGCCTTTAGTGATGAAATTGGCTTCGAACTTGAGCGTAAGCAGGAGAAACTGGAGAATAGTCTTTCTAAGAAGTCGAACCCGAACAAAGATGTTGTGCCCGAGATTGAGAGAGTCCTAAAGGAGGCGAGGGACAAGGGAGATGTGCCCTACAGTCGGAAGAGGCTCCGTCGAAGGCTAGAAAGTTACGTCACAGGAGAACGAAATCCATCGCGGGAAGGCCTTCAGGAACTCTTGCGACATTTTGATTTCGGTAATAGCGAGGAGGCGGCGAAGCTTCGAAAACTCGTGGACACTGATGTTTTCTGGGATGAAGTGGTATCTGTAGAGGAGAAGGAGGCAGAGCCTGTTTACGATGCAACAGTCTCTGAAAATCATAATTTTACTGGCAACAACCTCCTCCTACACAATACCGCGGCGGTGGTCCCGCCGTCGCTGTCACACGCGCTGGAGCACGGGAAGACCGTGTTCTTCCTCACCCCGCGGCACTCGCAGCACCGGATCGCCGTCGAGACACTGGAACAGGTGAAGGAGAAGCACGCGACGGAGTTCACCGGCGTCGACCTTATCGGGAAGAAATGGTTCTGCAATCAGGACGGCGTCGCGGACCTGTCCGGACGGGACTTCCGCAACTTCTGCAAGACGCTGCGGGAGGAGGAGCGCTGCCAGTTCTACAATAACACCTACGACAAGGAATCCCTGGAACCGACCGACCAGGCCCGCGACAAAGTGTCAGAGCTGGAGGGCACGGTCAACCACGCCGAGGACATGAAGCACGAGGTGCAGGAGATGTGCCCGTACTACATGCAGATGATGATGGCCGCCAAAGCAGAGGTGGTCATCGCCGACTACTTCCACCTGTTCCACGACGGCGTCCGCGACTCCCTGTTCTCCCGGATGGGCCGCAACCTCGAGGACTGCATCGTCATCGTCGACGAGGCCCACAACCTTCCCGACCGCGTCCGCAGCCTGAAAAGCTCCCGCCTGTCCATGCCGCAGATCGACAACGCACTGACAGAGGTGAAGAAGTTCGGGTTCTACGACATGGAAGAAACCCTGCAGCGGCTGCAGCGGGAGCTGGAACGGGTCGGGAAACAGGAGCTGGGCAGCGAGCGGGAAGCCCACATCGAAAAAGACGAGCTGAACGACCGTATCGAGAACTTCATGGATTACCAGGAATTCATCGTCGAGCTGGAAGGGATCGCGGACGAGGTCAGGGAGGAGCGGGAGAAAAGCTACTGCGGCGGGATCGCCGAGTTCCTGGAGGACTGGGACGGCCCGTCCAACGGGTACGCACGCATCCTCCGCCGCAAAACATCGCGCGCAGGCAACCGGTACCTGCAGATCGAGTACTCCTGCCTCGACCCACAGGTCTCCACGAAAGAGGTGCTGAACGATTCCCATGCGAGCATCCTCATGTCCGGCACATTGACACCGGTCGACATGTACACCAACCTGTGCGGACTGAACCCCGCGAAGACGCAGGAACAAACATACCAGAGCGCGTTCCCCGCCGAAAACAAGAAGAACCTGGTCGTCGACAGGGTGACAACACGGTACAAGGACCGGAGCGACGACGAGTTCAAGAAAATCGCGTGGTACATCTCAAAATCTGCGGAGCACGTGCCCGGCAACATCGGCGTGTTCTTCCCGTCCTACAAGCTACGGGACGACATCGCCGCCCACCTGGAGCTGGACCGGGACACGTTCCGCGAGGAACGCGGCATGGACAAGGCGGAGAAACAGGCGATGATGCAGGACCTCGTGGACGTGAAGGACGACGGCGGGGCGATGCTCGGCGTCATCGGCGGCTCGTTCGGCGAGGGCGTCGACTATCCGGGCAAGCTGATGAACGCGGTGTTCGTTGTCGGGCTGCCCCTGGAACGGCCGGACCTCGAGACGAAAGCGCTCATCGATTTCTACGATTACAAGTTCGACCGCGGCTGGGACTACGGCTACGCCTACCCCGCGATGAACCGGGCGATGCAGGCCGCAGGGCGGTGCATCCGGTCCAAGACCGACCGCGGCGTCGTCGTGTACATGGACGAGCGGTACACGTGGGGCAACTACCGGAAAGTGTTCCCGCCGGAAGAAGAGTTCACCGTCACACAGGCGCCGTGGCAGGAGATGGAGACGTTCTTCGACACCTAGTTGTGGTAGACGACTTCGTGCCCACCGTCGTACGCCCGGACCGTGAGGTCTTCCGCCGCTCCGTTCACGTGGACCGTGGCGTCCACACTGATCTCGTCCGCACCGTAGCTGCGGTCAGTGACCTCGATCGTATCCACCGGCTGGCCGTACCGGGTTGAAAGCCCGCGGGTCACCAGGTCGAACCCGTGTTCCAGTTTCCTGCCCAGTTCAACCAGCGCGTCAGTCTGTCGTTCTGTTGTCATTGTCTCCCTCAGCCTACTCCCTGACGAATCTTTAAGTAACGATACCTCCTGTAGGGCGGCACGTCACAGCATGTCGAACCGGTAGCCGCCTGACGGCAACCGGTCCACCTGCTCCGCCTCCGGCAGCAGCATATCATGGACATCGTCAACAACCGACTGTCCCAGCTCCGTGTCGTAATCGCGCGTCAGCGGGACCGTCGCGAGCGCGTCCGTCCCCGCCTCCACCGTCGGCGGCGCGTCGATCGCCGGCCCTGACAGGTACGAGAGATGCCGGTCAAGGATGCCTGTCTCCGCCAGCGGTTCGACCGTCAGGTCGGGCACCGCGTACGGGTAGGAGAACCGTACACCGGTGTACACCGTGTCATCCCACAGCATGAAATCGTAGTCCGCCGTCGGGTTCGGGTCGCGTGGTGACGGTCCAGGCGTGCTGTCGAACGGGTTCACCCACCGCAACGTCAGGTCCTCCGCAGCCGTCACACTCTCCAGTGCACCGGTCACGTCGTACGGGTCGTCGATACGGTCGTGCTTACGCCGGAGACCGGCCGGAGATTTAAAAACCGGGCCGTGAGGTACCTGTTTAAATATAGCGTCCGATACCGGCGGTATGACACGTGTCATGGCGCAGGGCGTGTTCGACCTGCTGCATCCCGGCCACCTCCACTACCTCCGGGAAAGCAGGCAACTCGGGGACGAACTGTACGTCGTCATCGCCCGCGATTCACGGAAACAGGGCGAGAAGGACCTGGTCATGCCGGAGGAGGAGCGCCGCACCGTCGTCGATGCCCTGGACGTTGTGGACGAGGCGGTGCTCGGGTCCGAGGACAGCATCTTCGACACCGTCGATGAAATCGAGCCGGACATCATCACCCTCGGCTACGACCAGGACCACGACGAGGAAAAGCTGGAGCAGACACTGGCCGAACACGGGTTCGAGAACGTTGACGTGGTGCGGATAGGAAAATACGACGGCCCGGTAGAATCGTCTACAGCCCTCCGGCAACGGCTGTAGCGTACCGTGCTACCCGCTACGGGTTCCTGAGCGTGTCGCGTTCCCGGCTGTACTCCAGGTCCCGTGCACGCAGGAACGTCTCTGTGGTCGAACCGTCCCCGTCCTGTTCCGGTTCCGGCACGAGGTCGTTGATCCGTTCCTCCCCGACCGCGGCCGCGGTCACCCCGAACTGGCTCAGCCACTCCGTCGTCGCCATCACCCCGGTATCGCGCGAGGCAGCCTCGGCGACCAGGCCGCGGGGCTGCGACTCCGGCAGCCGCTTCGCCAGGACCTCCAGCGACTGGTGGACCAGCGTGGCGTACTCGTCCTGGTTCACGTACAGCGTGCCCTGTTCCTCGCCCCGGCCGGGCACCCGGTACAGGGAGAGCGGCGTATCTGCCGCTGTCTTCATGAACGCCGCCATGTCGGTGGTGTCCTTCCTGCTGTCGAAAAAGGCGTAAACCGTGTCCCGGCGGCTATCCGCCGTTATCGTCCCGGTCCATCCCGGTGAATCAACATCCGTCCCGCTATATCTGCTCATACGAAACGATTGTAGACCACAGAAGAATTTATTTAACGTCTTTGCCTCAGTAACTGTCCTGCTCCATCTTCTCCTGCAGGTAGGTCCGGGCGTCGTCCTCCTTCTCGAAGAACTCGCGCTCGTCCAGCAACTCGAGGTCGAACTGCTCCTCCTCCACGCTGATCGCCGCAACGAACCCCTGGTTGGTCTGCTGCAGGGCTGCGCGGCCAGAGAACCCGTCTTCCGCAAGCCGCCACTGGTCCTTGCCGTCCTGCACCCATTTCATGGTCAGTCCATGCCGGCACGTTCGATGTCCCGGGACAGCTTGTTCACGTCCTCCTCCAATGCGCGGAGGTGCTTGATGATACGCTCCTTCTCCTCCATCACTTCCTCGATGTTCTCGTACTTCCGGGCGGCACGGTCAAGATCGTGCTTCTCGATGTACGCGGCATCCGTTTCGACCAGGTTATCGATGATATCCTCCGCAATCTGGCCCAGCAACAGGTTCAGGCCGTGGTACACAGATTTCCTGACGTACTGGCCCTCCTTCGTCTCCTCCCTTACCATGTTTACAATCCGGGAGTGCGGGAACGCCAGATCGTCCTTGTCGACCTCGTCAGGTACGTCAACCATCGCAGATACCTCTCACACGGGGCTGCGCCGGGTAGCTATTTAAGGCTTTCGACACTGCGGCGCGGCGCTACCGGGAGGGTTTTAAACCAGCAGCGCCACCGACGGTGTATGGCATTCGACGAACTGAAAGAAGGGGCGGACGCCGTCGACACGCCCGGCCGTCCCACCGACGACGCCGCCCCGGCCGGGGAGGAGGAAGACGGTGCCGGGGAGGAGCAGAGCGCAGCGGAATTGATAAAATCGAAACTCGGCGAGCCCGACGACCAGACCGGTCAGGACGATCAACACGGGGCGACCGGGGAGGAACAGGCGCCAGGTGGAGACAGCGAGCACCAGCCGCAGCCCGGAACCGGGCGGTCTGAACCGTCCGGCCCGGTACAGCCCGCAGAGCAAGAGGACAGGACAGTCGAGCCGGAACCGGACGACCCCGTGACCAGCACACCGGACAGGGAGGAAACCGGAGAACAGGAGCAGCAGGAGACAGCCGCCGCAGAGACCGTGGAGACCGGGAAGGAAGAGTCACAGCCCGCCGCGCAGCAGCCCACCGGCCGGGACGCCGCACCTGCTGGCGGAGACGACGCCGCGGCGCCGGACGATACACCGCCGGAACCTGCAGATAACAGTCCCGGCGACTCACAGCAGCCGGAGCAGGAAGCCGAAAAAGGCGGTGAAGCCGACGATTCGGAGCCATCGGCCAGCACCCGGCGGTTCCAGCAATTGAAGCAGCAGGAGAAGGAGCAGCAGCTCGAATCCCTGGAACAGGACGATACGGACGAGGACGACTTCTACGACCCGTCAGAGGAAGGGAACATCCTGCACTAGCGCAATTTCTCAAGTTCCGGGAACTCGAACAGGCCCGCCTCCTTGTCCACGCCGACCGCCTTCAACGTGCCGATATCCGTCTTCTCCCGGAGTACCGGGGACAGGAGCTCGTCCTCGTCCACGCGGTTGACCTGGGAGCCCTCCGCCAGCGCCGAGAACGCCGGCAACACCAGCAGGTCCCGGCCGTCCCGTAGCTCGCCGTACAGGAACGCGGGCAGCTTCTCCGCCACCCCGATCTCGTCCCGCAGCGTCAATGCCGGGTGTTCATGCCCCATCACCACGCAATCAGCCTCCTGTGTCTCAAGGTTGTCCACGTCCTCGTGGCCGTGGACGAACAACGCGCCGTCACGGAGGAAATATTCCGACAGCTCCACGTTCTCGTAGTCTTCAACCGCGTACACGAGATAATTATCGTGGTTCCCCTTCACCAGCAACACGTCCTCGACCGTGTCCGCCAGCATGTCCAGCAGGTCCTGCACCTCCTCTCGTTCGCCGTACGACGTCTCCGAGAACTCGTGCTTGATGTCGCCGAGCACGATGACACGGGTCGCACCGGTCTCCTCCACCAGCGTCGACAGGTCGTCCTTCGCCTCCTCGAGCTGCACCTTCGGCATATACACGCCGCTGTCCGCCATCAACGACTCCAGTCCCAGGTGCAGATCCGCGACGACCACCGCGTCCGTCACCGGGTCGTACACCGCGGGATACCCGTTCACCGTCTCGAACCGGTCCAGGAATTGCATGTGGGAGGCTGCGTGACAACGATTAAAAGCGTCAGAACGGGCAGATAGTGCTGTCGCCGCCGCCCCGCGCCATCTGGTAGAGACAGGCCGGGACAAGTTTCACATGGCCGATCCACGGGATGGTCGCGGCCGCCACCCCCTTCACCTGGTCGGCGGTGATGTTCTGCTCCACGTTGACCTTCTTTGCGTACGACGGGCACGGATTGCGCTCGTTCGGGATGAAACATTCCGACCCGGTGTAACAGGCCCGGATCTGTCGGGTGTTCGCATCCCCTTTCGTCGCCAGTCGGTCCCCCTGTTTTTCGGTGACACGGTGGATGATGGGGATGGACTTGCAGCTCTCGCCATCGTACATCGGCTGGAAGACAACGATATCGCTCTCCTCGATGCGGTCGAACGGCCGGCCCTGCACCACGATCATGTCGCCGCGCTGCAGCACAGGTTCCATCGACGGCGACGTCACCGCCACCACCGGCACACCGGTCCCCAGCGCGATCCCTGCAGTCTGGTAGATGCCGTACGCGAGCAGCAACGCCACTGCGAGGAACACCGCCTCGTCCCGCATCCGGTCTATCGCTGTCATACTCTATGCACGTCCTGTCGAGGCACCGGTCGCGACCGCGCCAGCTATCATGTGCGCGACACGTACCGGTTCAGGGACGACCCCGCGCACCGTCGCCACGTCAAGCACGTTCCGGACAGTTTCCTCGTCGATCCCTGCATGCTGGAAATACACCGTCCCGTCCCCTGTCCCGTGTTCCTTCGCCGTCCCCGCCGCATCGATCAGCTCCTCCCGGTCCGCCCGCCGGTCCACGTTCTCCAGCCCGCCGTCCATCGCCGCCTCTCCGGGTTCGTTCCGGCTGACCGCGATAACACCGATACCGGTATCGTCGGCCACCTGCTGCAGGTCGACGACGTTGAACCCTGCGACCGTGATCCCGTCAAGCAGCACCGCCTGTACCTGCTGGTCGTGCCGGCTCTCCTGGATCATCGCAACGATAGTGTCCGACGCGTCCAGCCCGTCGACGGTCACCTCCTCCATCAACACGCCCTCCAGGTAGGCGCCGCCGCGGAACACCGTCCCGACCAGCTCCGTCGTCTCGTCCTCGAAGTCGAACGGCGCGTCGTCCACCCCGAGCAGCCGCGCCTCCGGTTTCACCGTCCGCATAGCACTGTGATAGCGCTGCCAACATTAATAATCCGTGCCACCTACGTTGCCTCTATGCAAGTCTTGCCGGACGACTTCCTCCGGTTCCTGAAGGAGTACGGCGTCATCGGGCTCGCACTCGCTGTCGTCATCGGCACCGCCGTGAAAGACCTGGTGAACGCGGTGGTCGACGGCGCAGTGATGCCTGTCATCGGGGTCGTCCTGCCCGGTGAGGAGTGGCGGGCCGCAGCCTACACCGTCGCCGGTGTCGAATTCCAGGTCGGCCTTATCATCGGCGCCACACTCGACTTCGCCATCATCGCCGTCCTCGTCTACCTTTTCGTCCGGCACGCACTGAAACAGGAAACCGTCGAGAAAGTGTGATGCGACTTATTCCGCGTTCTCGAACGCGTCCCGGAACTCCTCGAGTTCAGACTGTGCCTGGTCGACCGCGTCCGCCACCGTGGCTTTCACATCGTCGGCCTCGACCACGAGCTCGCCGGTGTCGCCCTCGTACGGATGTCCCTGTTTATAGCCGGCCTTGCCACCGACCTGCCATACCGCCCGCTTCACGAACGACATCACTGTATGGCTCCGTTCGGACGGAGAGATAATCGTCTTCGACCCTTCGTCGCGGACGTCAGCATCCATCTATTCCACCTGTTCGAACCGGTACAGGTCCACTTTTATATACTTCTTCTCCGTGGTGTGATGGCCGAACCGCCGCGGCAGGGGGAAATCATAGGTCGTGGCGATGCTGGCAGCGAACCCGTGGTCGTCGGCGAACCGGTCCAGGAACCGTCGTGTCGTGTCCGGCTGCTCGTGCGACTGGTGCAGCAACGCGTACACGACAGGCGCGGTATCGAACGCCGCCTCCAGAAACATCAGGTTCGCGTCCTCCTGCTGCAGCCCGAACGGCGGGTTGGTCACCACGACGTCTGCCTCCCGGTCCAGGTCACGGACATCAACGGTTTCAAACCGGGCGCTCCCGTCCTCGACCCGGTCGCCCGCCGCTGCAAGGTTGTCGCGCGCCACCGCCACCGCGTCACCGTCCACGTCGACACCGACCGCGTCCGCCCCGAGTACGGCGGCGCCGATAGTGAACACACCGCTCCCGCAGCCGAGATCGATAACCGTCCCGTCCAGGTCGCTGTTAAGCCGCATCCGGTGCAGCACGTCCGCCGCGATAGCCGGCGGTGTAGCGTACTGCTCCAGCGCCGCATCCGGGTCCTCGACCGGGTCCAGCCGGGACAGCACCTGCTGCAGCTGTGTCTTCTCCATACCCCGGGTTTCAGGCGTCGCTGATTTAAGTCTTGAGCCCGGCACGCATACCATGGTTTCACAGGACGTGGAGCGGTGGACAGCGACCGCCAAATACGTGTACAAGGAGCTCGTGGTGGATATGGACTCCGAGGAAGCGGCAGAACTCACCGAGGCCGTCCTGGCCGAGATCGGCCGCGACCGCCGAACCGAGCAGATCGGCGAGCAACGCCGCGGCCTCCCGCCCGCGTCCGACAGCGGTGGAGACAGCGAGGAATGGCGGTCCAAGGACGTGTCCGACAAGCAGCGCGACATCCTGAAGGACCACGGCTACACCGACGACGAGCTGGAGGACATGACCCGCGGCGAGGCATCCGACGAGCTCGACGACATCCTCGGCGAGGAGTAACCCGAAGGTACTTATACCCGGCAACTGAAAGATTCAAACCCAGGGCATGGGAACCGACAACGACCCTGGGATCGACAGCATCCTTCTCCACAGTGATGACCCATCCCTCCGCATCCTCGGCTACGGACTCCGCGAGAACTCGTTCCACTACGACGACCTCGTGGACGGCGCCCGGCTGAACGGTGAGACACCGATAGACGACAGCCTCACCGCACTGGAACGCCGCGGCCACGTCACGAGGAACGGTGACGGCAGCTACCACATCCCCCGCGACCGGTTCAACGGGTCGCGGGCACGGAACAACGCGCTCGAACTGGTGCGGGAACGCACCGACGACGCGACGGTGTACCGGCACGTCACCGCTGCGCTCGACAGCGTGGACGGCGACGCCGCAGTCCCGGCGGCGTACCTGGACGCAACGTTCCCTGACCGGGAGTGGCGCGTCGAACTGTCACCGTTCGTCATGGCACACGCGCTTCACCGCCCGACCTACTACGCGCGTGAGAACCTGCCCCCTGTGGTGCCGCACGGCGCCGCGGAGTCGGACCTGGAGTACCCTGTCGAGGTCTACGAACTCGGCGATCCTATCTACCGCCGGGCCGCGGAGGAAATCATCACTGCAACCGGAGCAACAGAAGTTTCCGGGCCGCTGACCACGGACTAGTCGTCGACCTGGTCCAGCACGGTCAGCGCCTCGGGATTGACGAGAGTGAACTCTTCAAAATCGTTCACCATCCGCGGACACGCCGTGTTGACGAAGATATCGATACCGAACCCGTTGAAATCGCCTTCAGCGATCCGGTCGCCGACGAACACGTACACGTCCTTCCCGTGCTCCTCCAGCGTCTCCTTCACGTGCCGCACCACCGGTTCCGGGTTCTGCTCCTTGATGGTCGCGATCACGCCCCACTTCTCATCGTCTATATGGTTCAGCACACGTGCATACTGCTGCTGCAGGTACTCGTCCTGCGACAGCGCGTCCTCCAGCTCATAGATCGCGGTCTGCACCGGGTCCAGCACGTACGTCCTCCCGTGCTTCGCGATCTCCTCCGGGTGGAACCGGCCGGACCCGACGTACAGGAATGCGTCCACCTCGTCCTTTATCGATAACGCGGCGCCGGCATCGCAGCCCAGCACCTGGCCCTCGTTCTTCACCCGCGACCCGGTCTCCCCCTTCACCGCCTCGAACCCGTTTGCGTTCAACCAGTCCACCACCTGGTCCAGCTGCTCCATGTGCTGCGCCGTCGTCACCACGCCGATACGGTCCTCCTCGATCACGTCCGCCTGCTCCTCCAGGATAGGAAGGAACTCGCGGTCCAGGCGGTACGGCACGTGCAGCACGTCGATATTGTCGCCCTCCACCTGGTCGGTGCCGAGGTAGAACGGGGAGTGCCCGAGATGCAGCAACGCGTCGCCGCCGAGCTCCTCCACCTTGTGGTCCGCCAGGTCGCAGCCGCCGAACGTCGCCTCCGCCACAAGCAGCGGCTCGACACCGCGCTGCTCCAGCCGCTCCGCGATGTCCAGCATCTCCTGCTTCAGGCCTGCCGGGCCCTGCACCCCGACAGCGTCGTAGCCCTCGTCCTCGATCTGCTGAAACGCCTCGTCCAGCTCCATACCACCGCCGAACCGACCGAGTTTTAAAAAGAAGCTACTGGAGGTCGCGCAGCCGCTCCAGCATGAACGTCCGCTCCGCCTTCGCAACCGCCCGCCGCGCCCGCTCGACCTGGTCCTCCGGCACCGCGACCGTGTCGATCCCGCTCTCCACGGCAGCCTCGATATAACCGATGTGCGTGTCGTCCAGGATGACCGCGGTCTCGATATCCTCCCCGTGCTCACCCACCTGCTGCAACGCGTTCAACAGCGCGTCGCGGCCGCCATCCTCTTCCAGTGCAGCGACGTCGACCCCGAGGAACCCCGCCCCACCGTCGACGAAGTCCGCGGCACGCATCACCGCGCCGTACGTGTCAAGGATGACGCCCTCGCCTGTGTCGACCCGGTCGCCGCTGGCAAGCACCCCGAGATTGTCCGGGCCACGGCCCCAGTCGCCGCGGGTGCTGGTCCGGGCCCACACCGACTCAGGATAGTACGTCTCCGCCACCTGCTCCGCCTGCCGTGCATCGATACGGTCCGGGATGACAGCGCCGTCCGCTGCTGGCGCAACCGAGTTCACCACCTTGACGTGTGTGGCTGTCAGTGGCTGTGACGACGGTCCTGCCTCCCCCATCCTCTCCGGTTCCTGTGGATGTCCCCCTTCCTGTACTCCTTCAGCCACCGTTCCCGTGGCGCCGTCGATGGTCACCGTCTCACCGCTCGCAAGCCGGTCCGTCGCATTTCCTGCGGCGACGATGCACGGGACGTCGAGGCGGCGTGCCAGTGCAGCAAGGTTCGACGAAGCCCCGCCCTGGTCCGCCACGATCCCTGCGGCGTGCGGCAGCAGCGGGATAAGCCGCTCCGCTGCATCCACCGACGCGATGACCGCGTCCGTATCGATACCGTCGATATCCGTATCGCTGTATACCGTGGTGACGGTTCCCGACGCGTCGCCCGGGGCCACGCCCTGGCCGGTGACGACGCTGTCCCGCTCCTCGCGTGGCGTGGCGGCAACAGGTGTCGCGGGGGCGACGTCGAACACGGTGACGCCGTTCCGTCCCAGCCCGAACGCCACCGCCACCGGGCCGTCCCGTCCTGCCGCCGTCTGCACCGTGTCCATCACAGTCCGCACGTCACCGTCGTCGAGCGTCCGTTCCTCCCTCTGTTCCGCCCCTACCCGTTGCTTCAGGCTTTTCCCGGACGTCGGGTCCCGCACCATCTTCCACTCCTTCGTCGCGATATCGACGTCGGTAACGCTGCCACGGTCGTCCACCCGGTACCGGTCCGGGGTTGTCGCCCCACTGGAGAGCGCGGTTCCGAGACCCCACACCGCCTCCACAAGCCCGGCGTCGCCGCCCACAGGGTCCGTACTGTACGCGGTGCCTGACACGTCCGGTTCGTCCATCCGCTGCACGATCACCGCCATCGAATGGATGCTGCCGACGTGGTCCTCCATACTCAGCGCCTCCGCCGAATACAGCGACGCCCAGCACTCCTTCACCGCCTGCACCACCGCATCCTTCCCGTTCACGTTCAGTTCCGTATAGTGTGCGCCAGGGATGCGTGCACCCGTCGGCGAGCCCCGTACCGCGACAAACTCCGTCTCGCGCTGCCCGCCGACCAGGTCCACCGCCTCCTCCGCCGCGCTCCGTACCTCCTCGCTCATGTTTATCTTCTCGTACGCCTCCTCGATCTCCTCCCGCACAGCCTCGTCGACCTCCTGGTTCTCCAGCAACGCCCTGATACGGTTCTCCGCCTCCTGAGCCTGGTCAAGACGCGATGCATCGGTCCCGTCAAGAATCCGCTGGATGCGCTGTTCGAGTCCGTTCTCCTGCACGAATTCCTCGAACGTCGGGGCGGTGACGACGAACCCGCGCGGCACGTTCAGTCCCTGTCCTGCGGCATCACCGAGTGCCGCAGCTTTCTTCCCGACCTCGCGTTCCTCTCCTGCGTCATCGATCCACTGGATCGGCATGCATGAGAACGTGTTGCAACCATTAAATCAGTTACGCGGACCGGTTCTCCCGGATCTTCTCCTTCATCTCCTCGTCCAGGTCCAGATCCTCCAGCCGCAGCCCCTTCTCCTTTCCCTGGCTGAATACAGATGCGAGGTGCAACCGGTACTCGCCGTCCTTGATCTCCACGATGAGCGGTACTTCCTCCAGCAACTTGCGGACGTTGATCTGGTAGACGCCGTCCTCCTCGACCGTGATGGACTGCAGGTCGAACGTGAAATCCTCTGCAGGGGTGACCTTGCTCTTCACGTCGCGCAGGAACTTGTCGATTTCGTCCATCACCGACTTCTTCTCCTCCTGCAGCTCCTCCGTATCGTACTCCTGCTGCTCGCCGTCCTTGTCGTACAGGAACAGGGTCGAGCCACACTCCTCACAGCCCTCGATCAACGCATCGTCGTCCTCGTCGTACTCCTCCCCGCAGTTCATGCAGCGGTGCTGTGGCATATCAGTCGACCTCACTCATCCCCGGCCGTGGCAAGCAGGGAGACAGAATCCTCCTGTTTCTCGACCTCCTCCATGACCTCGGAGTTCCCGACGATCGTCAATCCGCGGCGTCGCTCCCGGCCGACGACCTGGTAGACATTGTTGATGACACGGTCGAACGCGTCCTCGTGCGCCTCCAGCTTCGAGAACTCGATGCCCGGGAAGTCCTCCCCGATCCGTTCCATCGCCCCCTGGATTAATCGTCCCTCCTCCTGCGGTGACAGCGACTCCTCCAGCACCAGGATCTTGCCGTCCCGTACCTCCTCGAGGATCAGGTCAAGCTTCTCATCGAACTCCTTTTCCTGCAGCCTGCTTTTCGCGACGAACTCGATCGGGATACCGTCCATTTTAGCTCAGGCGGTGGGTGATCTCTTCATAGAGTTTCTCGATGTTTTCACCCTCCTTCGCCGAAATCTCGATGAACGGGTGCTGGGGGAACGCGTCCCGCACCGCCTCCGGGTCCGCCTCCTCTTTATCGATCTTGTTTGCGACGACCAGGATCGGGATGTCCTTCGCCTCCAGGTTGCCGACGATGGTCACGTTCACCTGTGTGTACGGGTCCTCGGTCGCGTCGAAGATGACAAGGCAGGCATCGACGTCGTCCAGCCACTTGATCGCCTCGACCACGCCCTTGGTCGCCTCCTTCGCCCGGGTCTTGGCGTCGTCTTCGTCGATCCCGAAGTCCTTGAACTCCTTGAAGTCGACCTTCGTCGAGATGCCGGGCATATCAAGCAGGTTCATCTGCACCCGTTTCCCGTCGTACTCCAGCACCGCGCGCTCCTTCTTCTCGACCTCCCGCGTCTCGTGCGGTACCTCGGACACGTCACTCAGCTCCTCACCTGTCAGGTCTTCAGAGATGCGGTTCGCGAGCGTGGACTTTCCCGCGTTGGGCGGGCCGTAGATCCCGAGCGAAATATCGCTTTGTGACCCGGTCAGCCGGTTCCAGAATCGCCTGATGCTCCTGAACATTATTGCACCGCTACCACGGTGTGTGCGAGGCAGCTATAAAAATCCATTCACTCGGGAGCCGTTAACATCCTACAGCGTCGGGCCGTCGGACTCCTTCAGCACGTCCAGGATGACATGGGTGATCGTCTTCTCGACGTTCTCCGACCGGCTGAGTTCGTCCTGCACGAAATCGGTCAGTGCAGACCTGTCGGGGAAGGTGACAAGCAGCAGCAGGTCGGTGTCGCCGGTGATAGTGAACGCGGTGACGACGTTGTCGTGTTCCTCCACCTCTTCACGGAGCGCCGGCAGCGCATCTCCGTTCACCACGACCTCGACCGCGGCCAGGCCGTCGTACCCGAGGCGGCGGTAGTCGATATCGGCGCTGTACCCGGTGACGACGCCCCCGTCCTCCAGCCGGTCCACACGGTTGATCACCGTTGCAGGTGTCGAGTCCACTGCCTCGGCGACCTGCCTGAATGATTTCCGCCCCTCCGACAGCAGCACGTTCAGGATGTTTCGGTCCAGTTCGTCAATCTCGATCGTATCGTTGGTCTCGGCCATGAGAACCTCCCCGGACGCCTGCACCGTGAAACTTTATAAACGGTTTTCCGTGCGTTGAACGCACCGGAGAAAAACTCAATATTTGTAACTCGGAAGTGGTTATCCGCTGCGAGATGTAAGCTGATCGAACCTTCTTAAACCCATCTCTCCGCCGGGGTTCTTATTGTTTCTCCGCCAACCCGCATCCCGATGGGTATCGACGACAAACTACAGCAGCTCCGAGAGAAGCTAGACGAGACCCCGGTCAACAAGGCGACCGAGACCGAACGCGGACGGCTGAAGGCGCGGATCGCGGAGCTGGAGGATGAAAAGGAGCAGCGTGCGAAGGAGACCGGCGGCTCGACAAGCGGCTACGCAGTGGAGAAGAAGGGGGACGCGACCGTCGCCCTCGTCGGCAAACCGTCCGTCGGGAAATCCACCCTGCTCAACCAACTGACCAACGCGGACTCCGAGACCGGGAGCTACGAATTCACCACCCTCGACGTCGTCCCCGGCATGCTCCAGTACAACGGCGCGAACATCCAGATCCTGGACGTCCCCGGCCTTATCGGTGGTGCGGCCGAGGGCCGCGGCGACGGCACCCAGGTTCTGTCGGTGGTGCGGAACGCCGACCTCGTACTGATGATGGCCGCGCCGGACGAGCTGGACGGGTTCGACCAGATGGAGGAGGAGCTGTACGACGCGGGTATCCGGCTCGACGTGGAGCCGCCGAAGGTGAAGATAACCAGGAAAGACGCCGGCGGCCTGGACATCGCCAGCACCGTGGACCAGACACACCTCGACGATGACACCATCCGCGAGGTGCTGCAGGAACGCGGTCTGGTCAACGCATCCGTTACCTTGCGGGAGGATATCACGCTCGATAGACTGATCGATGCCGTGACCGCGAACCGCGAATACATCCCGTCGCTGAAAGCGGTCAACAAGGTCGACCAGATTGACAGCGGCGGACAGCAGGAGCTCGCCGAAGAATACCCGGACGCGGTCTTCATCTCCGCGGAGACGGGGAAGGGCCTCGATGAACTGAAGCAACGGGTGTGGGAGGGGCTGGGACTGATGCGCGTCTATATGAAGAAGCCAGGGAAGGAGCCGGACCGCGACGAACCGCTGATCGTGGACCGCGGCGCCTCCGTGAAGGACGTTATGGACAGGCTTGCCGGCGACTTCTCACGGTTCAAGCACGCCCGGATCTGGGGCGACTCCGCCGACTTCCCCGAACAGAGGGTCGGCGAGGACCACGTGCTGCAGGACCGGGACGTGCTCGAGCTGCGGACACGCTGATCACTGCGTCTCGATCTTCACGACCTGGCCTTCCTCCAGTGCGGTCTCCTTCCCGATCGCCCGGCCTGTTTCTGCATCCACCGCGGCCGCGTAGTCGTCGCCGATGTCGCTGTGGATCTCGTAGGCAAGGTCGACCGGTGTCGCCCCCTCCGGTACCAGCACCGCGTCCGGCAACACGTTGCCGTGCTGGTCCGTGTAGTTCGATGCATCCTCGACAGGATACACGACGATCATGTCCAGCAGGTCGAACACTGCCTCGCGCATCACCTGCTGGACACCGGTGCCGCCGTACTCCTGCAGCAGGCCGCGGATCTGCTCCAGCCCGTCCTCCTGTTCTTCGGAGACGTCACCGACGATGTCGAAGTCGCTGTCGCCCGGGACGTAGTCGATCTTTCCCTGCTCCGCCGCGGCCTGCAGCTCCTGCTCCGCCTGCGCGCTCACCGGGACGAACGTCGCAGCCGGGAACGCCTGTTCCAGCCTGTCCAGGTTCCCGGCTGCACCGGGCATATCGGTCTTGTTGCACGCGTGCAGCATCGGCATCGCCTGCCGCCGCAGCCGCTGCACGAACTCCTCGATATCGTCCCCGGTCCATCGCTGCAGCGCCGACGTATCTGCCTCCAGAACCGTGGCGACGTCGTTCTGTGTGATACCCAGGCCGGAGAGATGGTCCGCGATGACCGCATCAGGACGTGTGTCCGGCTCCTGCAACGCCTTTGTCAGCCTGTCCCACCGCTGCTGCAGCAGGCCCGCGAGCCACGCATCCAGCTCGTCAGCGATGAACTCCACGTCCTCCGCCACGTCGTAATCTTCTGCAGGTTCTCCGGCGGCGTCAGTCCGGCCTGATACATCCAGTACATGGATGAGCGCGTCCGCAGCCCGCATGTCGTCCAGGAACTCGTTCCCCATCCCCCGGCCCTCGGCCGCGCCCGGGACCAGCCCTGCGACGTCGGCAACGTTCACAGGCACTTTCCGCCTCCCGTCCACGCACCGGTCCACGTCGCACTCGACCTGTAACCGCTGGCAGGCGCAGTCGACCACCACGTATCCCACGCCATGGTTCGGGTCGACCGTGGTGAACGGGTAGTCCCCGACCTCCGCATCGGAATCGGTGATGCACTGGAAGAACGTTGACTTGCCGACGTTCGGCTTCCCGACGATTCCGAGCCGCATACCCGTCTACTGCGGCCGATGATTTTTAACGCAGCCGCATCCTTCCACCTTTTAAATAGATTCGGTCAGGTCTTTTGGAGAGAGGATGGAAACACCGCTATGCAGTGTCTGCCTCGACAACGATGACATACTCTG
>JAXIOB010000007.1:37907-39342 GCA_034190585.1 Asbonarchaeaceae archaeon (SeqCode) | reverse complement strand
ATTTATAAATCATTCTCTCATGATGTGTCATGAAGCGATGAGCGGGCACTCGAGCCTGTCGATACCGGAGGAACTGAAGGAGGCGGTGGAGGAGCTTATAGAAGATACAGGGTTCCGGAACCCGTCCGAGTTCACCCAGCACGTGCTGCGGGACATCGTAGCCCAGGGCGAGTTCGACGGCCCGGAAGAATACAGTGAAACCGCGGACAAGGTGAGAGAACGGCTGAAAGAGCTGGGATACCTGGAGGGATGAAGAGATGCCAGCAGACGTGCTTGTGATCGGGATCGACGCCGCGACCTGGAACGTCATCGACGACAACCTCGACCGGCTGGACACGTTCCGTCGATTGAAGGAGGAGGCGGACGCTCGAACACTTGTTCTCGACCAGAAGCCGTGGAGCGCGTCGTGCTGGTCGTCCATGTTCTCCGGCGCGACGACCGAGGAGCACGGGCATACGGACTTCGTGCAGGACGGCGAGCTGCAGGAGCGGGACGACATCCCGGTCGACTTCGTCTGGGACGTGCTCGACAGCGACGGCTTCGACGTGAAGGCGTTGAACGTGCCGTTCGTCGTCCCCCCGTACAACTACAACCTCGACTTCCAGCCGCCCGCCCAGGGCGCCCCGACAGAACTGGACGAGATGGAGGCGGAGATCGAACAGGTCACGGAGAAAGCCGTGGAGACGCTGGAGGACGACCTGGACCTGTTCATCACGTGTTACGTCGCGCTGGACAAGCTGCAGCACTACCACTGGGGCGACGACGTCGTGGTCGACTTCTACGAGAAGGTGGACGACGCCATCGCGGAATACATCGACCAGGGCGAGAAGCTGCTTATCATCTCGGACCACGGGTTCACCAACAAGGAGGACGCGGAGGTCCGTACACTACCGGACGAGACACCGAAGGGAGAGATCGCCGGCGAGCACTCCAAGGAGTCCATCCTGATAACCAAGAACATCGACCGCGACATCGACACAATTCGCGACGTCGCCGACGTGCTCGAGCAGGAGGTGCGACAGGAGTGAACACGTCGCTCGGCACCAAGGTGGCGAAAAGCCTGAGCTGGCGGGTGCACGCCTCCCTGACCACGCTCATCGTCTCCTACCTGTACACCGGAACGCTCAAACTGGCCGGCGGTATCGCGCTGACACTGATGACGATCAAGCTGTTCCTCTATGTATACCACGAGAAGCTGTGGGAACTCATCGGCAACGGTGACCTGCTATGATGGACGCTGACACACAAGAACAACGGGACGAGATCGCGGAGAAAACACTGGCGGAGAAAGCAGATATCGCACGGGAAACGGTGCGGGAGGCGCTGGCGGAGTACGGCCCGGCGAACTGCGTCATCGGGTTCACCGGCGGGAAAGACTCCACGCTGACAGCCTACTTCGTCAAGGAGGTGTGCGAGGAGGAAGGGTTCGAGAAAC
>JAXIOB010000007.1:16507-37807 GCA_034190585.1 Asbonarchaeaceae archaeon (SeqCode) | reverse complement strand
TCAAGGAGGTGTGCGAGGAGGAAGGGTTCGAGAAACCAGAGTTCATGTTCGTCGACCACGGCCAGCACTTCAACGAGATCGAGGACTTCGTCGAACGCATCAGCCAGGACTGGGGGTTCGACGTGCTGACCGCGCGCAACGACGACCTCATCGAGCAGGCGGACGAGCCCGGCGACACCGTCCCCGTTGAACAGCTGAACGAGCGGAACCGGGAGGAGGTCGAGCGGCTCGACACCGAATACGTCGAGGTTCCATGGCTGATGGATACCGAAGCAGGAAACCACCTGCTGAAGACGGTGGCGATGAACGAGCTGCTCGAAGAACGCGGCATCGAGGCCGTCATCAACGGGGTGCGCTGGGACGAGCAGGAGGCCCGCAGCGACGAGACATTCTTCTCCCCGCGCGACGACCCGGAGCACGTCCGCATCCATCCTATCCTTCCGTTCAACGAGCGCGACGTCTGGGACTTCACCTGGAACTACATCGTCCCCAGCGAGGTCGAAGACTACGACGGCGGCATGCCGAGCGGGGCTGACGACCTTCCGGACGGAGTCTCCAGAGACGACCTCCCGATCTCCCCGAAGTACTGGGAGGGATTCCGCAGCCTCGGCAGCGAGGTGTCCACAGACAGCAGCGGGCAGGAACCGGCGTGGATGCAGGACCTCGAAGGGACTGAAGAGCGGGCTGGACGTGCCCAGGACAAGGAAGGCGTGATGGATAGACTTCGAGACCTCGGCTATATGTGAGAGCGGGTCTCCGCCGGTGCGACGGATGGAACCGTTCCCGTTCCCGCACGGCCATGGAATTTTGACACTGTTTGAAAGGAGTCGCCGCTGCATCCCGGCAGCGGTGACACGACCTCATGAACATCGGATCGATCGCTATCATCGGCTCAATCCTTGCAGGCCTTCTCTCCATCCCGGCCACCGGCGCCGCGGTCACCGGCGACATCACTGCCGCCGGCGCCACAATCACCGGCATGTCAAACGACTCCTTCCAGGACACCCCGCGCACCGTCACACAGGAGATATCGCCGGACGCGATGACGAAGACAATCGAGACAGCGTTCGGCACGGTCAGCATCCGTTCGACGTCCGACAGGTTCTCTGCCGACCTCGAGACACCCCAGAACGACGTCTCCGTCGAGCGGGAGCCTGGCCGGAAGCACATGACATTCACCGGCGAGGGCGTCGACCTCACGGTCGAACGGACGCCTGAAACGGTGACCGAGACCTGTGCCACGCCCGACGGAACGCTTACCTCGGAGAAGACTGACGGCGAGAAAACCGTCGAGTTCTCCGGCGCGAACCAGGAAGACGTGGAAGCAACGTGCAGCGCGGCACGCGACCGCCTGAAGACGCAGGTGGAACGCATCAACGGCGTCGCCGCAGACCTCGGCCTGGTGCCGGACGTCGACATCGCCGCCGTCAACAGGTCGACTGAGAAGGTTGTTGTCCGGAACACCGGCGAGACACCGGTCGACCTCCGCGAGTGGCAGGTGTCCGACAGCTCCGACAACACCTACAGCTTCGATGTCAGCGAGCTGCGACCGGGCGAGACCGTGACCGTGTACAGCGACGACGCAGGCCAGCCGGAGACGTGTGAACCAAGCAGCGGACCGGACTACGAGCGGTGCTGGGACCGGTCGCACGTGTGGAACGACGACGGCGAGACAGCCACACTCCGCAACGCACAGGGAGAGACCGCCGACACCTTCACCTACCAGTAAACGACTGGAGCGGGGGAACCCCCCGCTCCACTCTTTCTTCTACAGAAGGTCGCCAGGGTCGAAACCCGCTTCCTCCAGTTCAGGGATAGCGCCGGAAACGTCGGTCTTTTGCCGTATCAACTGTTTCAATGGATGCATCCATCTCATCTCGCCGATGATTGCCGCGCCGACGATACGGCCGTCCTCGATGACGACCTTCCGGTACCGCTGTCCGTCCGCATCGACCGCCGTGACAACCTTCTTCCCACCGGTTTCAACCGGGTCGCCGAGGGACGCGACGTTCAACCCGAAATGGTTGACGGTATACGTATCCACGAATTCAAGGGGCTCGTCCGCTCCGGCCATGTTCCTGCCGGCGACCGCGCCCTGTTCCTGCGCGGTGATCCACGACCCACCGAGATTCCACTCCTCCAGCACCGGGTCGCGGTACTCGGCGGCGTCCCCTGCAACATAGATGTCGCTGTCGGCTGTCTGCAATGTTTCGTCGCAGACGATACCCTGCTCCGTCTCCAGCCCTGCCGATGCGGCGAGCCCGGTGTCCCGCTCGTGCCCGACAGCCACCCCGACCACACCGGCCTCGTACTCGGACGCATTGGTGGTGAGACGGACCTGGCCGTCGCTGTTCTCCATGGCAGTGCATTCCTCCTCCAGCCGCAGGTCCACGCCGTGGTCGCGCATCGCGTCGTGCATGATAGCGGCGCCGTCCGGGGTGAGAACGGAGTGCCACCACCTGTCATCCCGGATAAGATACGTGGCGTCCACGGCCTCGTTGAACGAGCCGATAAGGTCGAACCCGAGCAATCCGCCGCCGATAACGACCCCGTGCTCCGCCTGTTCGAGGTCGTCCCGCAGCGGCCGGCCGTGCCTGTTCAACGTCCACAGGTGGTGGACGTTTTCGATCCCCTCCTCGATAGACAACGTCCGTGGCTGCCCGCCCACCGCCAGCAACAGTTTGTCGTACCCGTATGTATTCCCCCGCCCTGTTTCGACCGTGGTCGCGTCCCGGTCTATATCCACTATCTCTGTTGAGAGGTGGAGATTGATGCCGCGGTCTTCATACCATGACGGCTCGTTGAGCACGAGTTCGTCCTCGTCCCGGCCGCCGCGGACGTAATCCCGCAGCCCGATCCTGTCGTAGAACGGCACATCTTCCCGTGTAAAGACGTGAATATCCGCGTCCGGGTCCTCCTCCGTGATGGTCTCCGCCGCGGTATGGCCTGCCACGCCGTCACCGATGATGACGTACGTCATGATAGTGCCACCTTGTTTGACAGTAATAAGACCGTTGTCTGTTCCGGAGTTTTTAAGCGAGGAAAACCCGTTTCTATTCATGGCAGACACTTTCCACAATTATGTCAACGGCGAATGGGTGGAGAGCTCCAGCGGGGAAACGTTCGAATCGGTGGAGCCGGCGGATCCGTCCCGCACACTCGGCGAGTTCCAGGACTCGAACGAGGAGGACGTTCAGGAGGCAGTGGAAGCGGCTGTGGCGGCGCAGGAGGAGTGGCGCGCGCTGTCCCGGATCGACAGGGCGCAGTACCTGAAGGAGTTCTTCATCGAACTGGACAAGCGAGAAGAAGAGCTCGGTGAGCTCGTATCGCGCGAATGCGGCAAGGAGATCGCGGAGGGGAAAGCAGACGTTGTGGAGGCGTCGCACATGGCCCGGTACGCGTTCGGCCTGTCGCGGCACCCGACCGGCGAGGTCGTGGAGAGCGAGATCCCGGCAAAGGACTCCTACGTGCATAGAAAGCCGGTCGGCGTGGTCGGCTCCATCAAGCCGTGGAACTTTCCTATCGCACTGCCGCTGTGGGACATCGCCATCACTCTGGAGGAAGGGAACACGATGGTGTTCAAGCCGGCGGAGCAGACACCAAAATGTGGTGTCAGGATTCTCGAGATCTTCGACGAGATCGGGCTGCCGGACGGCGTCCTCAACCTCGTGACCGGACATGCCGAGGCGGGCGGCGCCGTGGTCGAACACCCGGACGTCGATTCCATCCTGTTCACCGGGTCGTGCGAGGTCGGCCACGAGATCCTGGAGAAGGCGGAAGGGATGCGCGGCAAGCAGGCGACGTGCGAGATGGGAGGGAAGAACGGGATCATCATCACCGAGAACGCGGACCTGGATACGGCTGTCAACTCGGCGGTGATATCGGCGTTCAAGACCACCGGCCAGCGGTGCGTGTCAACAGAACGGTTGATCGTGCACGAGGACATCCTGCCCGAGTTCCGGGACAAGTTCGTTGCGGTGACGGAGCAGATTTCCGTCGGCCATCCCGTGGAGGAGGACGTGTTCATGGGGCCGGTCATCGACGAACAGGCGGTCGAAAAGATTACGATGTGGAACGAGAAGGTGCGGGACCACGACGACTGCGAGGTGCTGGTCGACAGGGAGGACATCGAGAAAGAGGACTACCCTGACGCGAGATTCATCGGCCCGTTCGTATACGAATGCGAGTACGACCCCGCCAACCCTGTGCTCCACCAGGAGGTGTTCGGCCCGCACTGCGCCATCATCCCCTACCAGGACTTCGACGAGGCCATTCGCATCCACAACAACACCGAATACGGCCTCGCGTTCTCCATCATCACCGAGGACTACAAGGAGGCGCGGAAAGCCCGGCAGGAATGCGAGTTCGGTGTCGGCTACCACAACCTGCCGAGCATCGGCGCCGAGGTCCACCTCCCGTTCGGCGGCGTGAAGCAGAGCGGCTCCGGCATCTCCGCGGGCAAGGACATCATCAACGCGGTGACGGAACGCGCATCCTGGACCGTCAACCACGAGGACGACATCCAGATGGCGCAGGGCCTGGACATCGACATGGACTAGCTCTTCCGTGCCACGACCCACAGGTGCTCCTTCATCCCCATACGTTCCTGCAGCTCGGCGGTCGACACGATTTCGAACCCTGCCTCCTGCAACAGCTCGAGGTTCTTCTCCCGACCGTAGGTGCTCCATACCGTCTCCGCGCCGGCGAACTGATCCGTGGCGCGCTGGTCGGGCTCGAGCCCGAGCGTCACGAGGAGGGGCGCCCCCGACCCGACCAACCCGTGGAACTGCTCCAGCACGTCCTCCTGCTCCTCCCGCGGGACGTGCAGGATGGCGAACAGTGAAAGTAGGCCGTCGAACACGGTATCCGGCGAGAACGCTGTGAAGTCGGCCTCGATAAACGTTGCCGCAGGAACGTTCTCACGTGCCTGCTGTACGTGCTTCGGCGTGAAATCCACACCGGTCACATCGTACCCCTGCTCGACAAGGAACCGGTCGTATGGGACGCCGGTGCCGCAGCCCATGTCAAGGAGGCTGCCGCCGTCCGGGACGTGGTCGAGGAACCGGTCCAGCAGTTCCTGTTCTTCCTCCTTGACGTCATAGTCCTCGCGGTATTCTTCGTGGTAGCGGCCGTCCTCATACCCGCGCCGCACAGTATCCCGCATGTCGTCATCTGACATCGTTGACCGCCTGTACCACGCCGGTTGCGATCCTGTCGACCGTCTCCTTCTCCACGTTCACCGGAAGCAGGAACCGGATGGACGGGTTGTACTGGTCGTTCCCGACCGCGGTGGAGAGGATGTCGTACTCCTCGAACAGCCGCTGCAGCACATGGTCCCTGGCCGAAGCGGTCTTGAACTCGATGCCGCGCATCACCCCGATACCGCGCTCCTCAACCACGATATCGGAGTCCTCGAGGTCGCGCCACGCCTTCTCAAGGTGGTGACCCATCCGCCGCGCGTTCGCCAGGTGATCGTTCTCCTGGATGATCTCGATCGTCTTCAACGCGGCGAAACAGTCCTGCGGGTTGCCGCCGAACGTGCTGGAATGCTTCCCGTGCTCCTCGGTCGCGAACTCGTCCCTGATAAGGGCTGCGCCGAACGGCGTGATGCCGCCGGAGAACGCCTTCGCCACACTTATCATGTCCGGCTCAACATCCCAGTTCTCGCACGCGAACCACTCGCCGGTGCGGAGCGACGCCTGCACCTCGTCCATCACTAACGGGACGTCGTGCTCCTCGGTGACACGCCGGACACCGGGAAGGAAGTCGTCGTGCGGCACGATATATCCGCCCTCGCCCTGTACCGGTTCGATGATGACAGCGTTCACGTTCTCCGGGCCTTCGCGCACGATCTGCTCCTCGAGCTGGTCGATGCATTCCTGGGAATCGAACCGGTGCTCCGCGTACGGGACCGGCAGGGCGCGGAACAATGAGTTGAACCCTTCTGTCTGCTCCGCCTTGGAGAAGTTGCAGGACAGCGCCAGTGAGGTGCGGCCGTGGAACCCGTTGTAGAACCCGACGTATGTGTTCCCGCCCTGGTACAGCTGCGCAGCCTTTAGACAGCCGCGTTCCACCGCCTCGCTGCCGGAGTTGCAGTAGTACGCCTTCACGTCGCCCAGCGCCTGGTCTCCCGGGAAGATCTCGGTGAATTTCTCGCCCAGCTCCCGCTGGTACTCATGGTAGAAATCGTTGCCCGCGATCATCAGCGGCTCCTCCTCGCGAGAATGCAGCTCCTCCATCACCGCCAGGATCTCCTCGTTCCGGTGGCCGAGCGGGTTTGTGCCGACCTGGGACGTCGCATCGACAACCCACTTCTCCTCGCTGCCATCGTCCACCTGTACCTCCGCACCGGACGCGCCGCGGATGATCAGGTCCTCGCGGGTGGTCGGGAGCAGCACCTTGTTGTAGTTGTCGAACGTCATGTTACAGTGTTCGCTGCTCGCTGGTTTAAACCTATCCAAGCAGCTCCATCAGAATCCCTTTCTGCACGTGCAACCGGTTCTCCGCCTGGTCGTACACGATAGAATTATCGGAATCAAGCACCTCGGACGTGATTTCCTCGCCGCGGTGCGCAGGCAACGGGTGCATCACGTATGGATCGCCCGCCGTCTTCAATAGGTCGCTGTCCACCTGGTAGTGGCGGAACCGTTCCAGCTCCTGCTCGGTCCGATCCTCCCCCATCGACTCGAACACGTCGGTGTAGAGCACGTCCGCATCTCTGACAGCTTGGTGCGGGTCGTGCATCACCGTGATGGAGGCACCGGTGTCGACACCGACGCTCCGGGCGTGCTCGACGAGATCCTGTTCCAGCTCGTACCCCTGCGGCCCGGTCCACGTCACGTCCACGCCGAGCTTCGCACAGGCCTGGATGAGGGACTGTGCGACGTTGTTCCCGTCGCCGACGAACACGACCTGCGCCTCCTCCAGCTCCACCCCTTTCTCGCGGAGGGTGTACAGGTCGGACAGCGCCTGGCACGGGTGCAGCCGGTCTGTCAACCCGTTGATGACCGGGACGTCCGCGTGCTCCGCCAGCTGCATCAGCTCCTCGTGGTCGTACAGCCGCGCCATCACCCCGTCAACGTACCGCGACACCACCTTCGACGTGTCCTTCAACGCCTCGCCACGCTCCAGGTGGGATGTCTCGGTCAGGAAGTGGATGGCATGGCCGCCGAGCTCCGTCATCCCGGTCTCGAACGATATCCGCGTCCGGGTGGACGGCTTCGCGAACACCATCAGCAGTGTCTGCTGCTGCAACGCCGAGGAGGCGTCGGACCGGTGCTCCCGCGACCGGTCGGCCTCCTCGTATATCTGCTCGATCTCGTCCGTGGACAGGTCAGCGATATCCAGCAGGTCGTTCACGGTACCACTCTCGTCCCTGTCTCGCCGTTCCTGGCCTGTTCCACCGTATCCGGCATCGTTATAATGGCGCGTTCCCCGCCGCCGCGTATAAACCTGATGCACGCCTCCACCTTCGGCCGCATGTTTCCCTCCCCGAACTCGCCGCTGTCGAGCAGCTGCTCCATCTCGTCCACTGCTACACGTTCGATCGCCTCCTCATCGTCGCCCCCGTAGTTCCGGTACGCGTATTCGACATCGGTCAGGATAACCAGTTCGTCGGCGTCGACCTCCCCAGCCAGCAGCGCCGAGGCCCGGTCCTTGTCCACCACAGCCTCCACACCGGACAGCGCTCCGTCCTGTACCACCGGGACGCCGCCACCGCCGCAGCAGATGACATGTGACCCGCGGTCCACCATCTCCCGGATCTCCTCCGACTCCACGATGTCGCGCGGTTCGGGCGACGGGACGACCCGCCGGTACCGCTGTTCGCCGTCCCCGACCTCCCGCGTCTCGAACCCCTTCTCTTCGGCCTCGCTTTCTGTGTAGAACGGGCCGACCGGCTTCGTCAGGTCGTCGAACGCCTCGTCCGTTGCCTCGACGACCGTCTGCGTTACAACGGTGAGGAAGTCCTCCGACGTGTCGACGGCGTTGTCCAGCGCCTGCTGCAGCAGGTACCCGATCTGCGCCTGCGTCTCCGCCACCAGGACGTCCAGCGGGGTGTCGCCACCGGCCTCCGCGGTTTCGAGCATCCGCCGACCGACCTGCGGTCCGTTCCCGTGCGTCACAACGACCTCGTGGCCGTCCTCGATCAACGTGGCGAGGTGCTGCGCGGTCTCCTGCACCGCTTTCCGCTGTTCACTGATCGATGAGTCGGAACCGGTATGCACGAGTGCGTTGCCGCCGAGCGCCACCACGATCCGCATAGAACAAAATTTAGCCCTGCTGGTTAAAATTTATTCGCGTACCTCTTTCGCTTTCGCGATGTTCCACGCGAACCCTTTCTTACTATCCTCAGGCGTCTCGACAACCATCGGGATGTCCCGCAGCGCGTCATGATTGATGAACAGCTCGAACCCGTGTTCACCGATCTCGCCCTCGCCGAGGTGTTCATGCTCGTCCTTCTCGCTGCCGAGCGGATGTTTCGAGTCGTTCAGGTGCAGGTAATGGACGTTGTCTGTCCCGATCTCGCTGTCGATCTCCGCCAGCATCTCGTCGATCCCCTCTGCCGTCGTGAAGTCGTGGCCGGCTGCGTACAGGTGGCAGGAATCGAGGCAAATCCCGATGTCGTCGTAGCCGTATTCCGATTGATGCACCATCGCGTCCAGCGCCGCAAACGTCTTTCCGACCGTCGTCCCTTTCCCGGCGGTGTTCTCCAGCAGCAGCGTGACCCCGTCTGGGATGTCCAGCTGCGACAGCCGGTCGGCCACGTTCGCTATCCCCTGTTCCCTGCCGGCACCGGTGTGCGCCCCCGGGTGGAACGTGTAGTACGGGATCGATAGCGCATCGCATGCATCGATTTCATCCTGAACGCACTGCACCGACTTCTGGGCGAGGTCGTCCTTCGGTGTCGCCAGGTTGATGAGATAGGTGCCGTGCACGATCCACGGCCGGACGTCGAGCTCCTGCACAGCGTCCTCGAACGTGGCTGCCTCGTCCTGGTCCACCTCCGGGACGTTCCAGCCGCGCGGCGACCCGACGAACACCTGGCCGCAGGTGCCGTCCAGCTCCTGCTCGTGCTCCACCGCGGCGGCGAACCCGTCGGAGATGGAGACGTGGGCGCCGATGCGGAACATGTATGCGGGAGGTGTGCCGGACGTTAAATGCTTTCGGATAGCCGCCCGGTCACAGCCGCTCCTCGATCCAGTCGTATCCCTGATCGAGCAGCGGGGGAAGCGGACAGCCGTTCTCCTCCCACCCGTAGAAGAGGGCTGTGACCGCTGCGAGCACCAGTGTGTACCACCATCCCGAGATCGCGATATCTGCGAACCGTACCCCGGAGAACAGGATTGCGGTGGTGTGCATGCCGAACACTATGCTGGCGAGCCCTTTCCGCACTGTTCCTTCCAGGATAAGTCCCGCGGCGAGGATGACGAGCGCGTAGAACGCTGCGGCCACGAAGATAGTCCAAGCCGTATCCGTCAGCGGCTGGAAGAACATGTTCGCCCGGACACCGGGGAGCATGTTCATCGAATAGACGGTGGTCACGATGTCCAGCATCGCCACCAGCAGGACCGCATGGATATCGCGCTGCAGGAACAGGTCCGACGTCTTCCGATCAAGTGTTACTGCCATGGCCTTACCTCCGTCCTACAGCAGCAGGGGGACGTCATCCGCATACTCGTGGTATAGGTCGCCGTGTTTTTCAATCATATCCTCTTCCTCCGTCCGTGCCAGCCGGTAGTACGCGTACACCACCAGCGGGAACAGCGTGATTGTCAGCAGCGTGGGCCAGCCGATCACCCAGCCCAGCGCGATGAGGATGATACCGAGGTACTGCGGGTTGCGGCTGTAACGGTACAGCCCGTCCGTGACCAGACCGTCGCTGCGGTACACCTGGTACCAGCCGGCCGCGACCAGCGCGACCCCGACACCGGTGACAGCGAGCCCGGCCAGGTACCACGCGGTCAGCCCGATGCTGGTGCCGAGGAACCGGAAGCTGAACAGGTAGGCAGGGGCGGTGGCCGGCGCGCTGACGAGTCCGCTGCCGAGGAAGATGGTGAGCGGGATGCCGTACATCTCCACGAACAGTGAGACGATGAACGCGGAGTAGACGCTGAACCCGGTGACACTGGTCCAGTCCAGCGACTTCCGGTAGTTCAGGAGGCCGATGAACAGCAGGAAGAAGGCGACGTTCAGAGCGACGAGCACCCAGTTCCCGGTGATGAGGAACCGGTCCACGCTCCCGCTCAGGAAGAACCGGACGTGACGGAGGAATGCGGGCAGTGCAGGAACGAACGCCAGTAACGCAGCGAGGAGAAGGAGCCGCGGATATCTATTTTTCATACTGGGGATTATCTTCTGGACCCTTAAAAGCTATAGAACTGATGGAATTGGTTCCGATAGACTCCTTCTATGGAATTTTGATATCCGTGTTTAAACGTCAACGAATCCGTTGATTCAATGGTTACGCCGTGCCCGAGGTGTGGAAAGACCGGATTTTCTTCTGAAGACTACATGAAACGCCACCACGCGCTCGTCCACGGTGAGAGTCTGCGGGAGGAATACGAGTGTTCAGCCGAAGGCTGCGATAATGTATCGCATAATCCGAGATTCTGTAGTCAGGAGTGTCTGGGGAGGGCGCGGCGGAAGTACGAGAAGAAGGTCTGCAAAAGGGAAGGATGCGACGGCGAGGCATACAAGCACGATTACTGTTCTCGTGACTGCGCGAACCAGGAGAGCTGGAAGAACAGGGATAACCCGGCGAAACGGCCGGAAGTCAGGCAGAAACTCTCTGCCCAGCGGCAGGGAAGCAGGAACCCGTTTCACGGCGAGGAACATACAGAGGAGGCGTTAGAGAAGATGGCGGAGGCTTCTTCCGGTCAAAATAATCCTTGGCACGGAATGACGGGGGAAGATCATCCTGCCTATGGAAATGTATCCGGATTGAAGCTGCAGACGGTGGAGGAAACAGGTCATACAGTCCGATCTAACTGGGAGAAAGAGATAGACCTGCTGCTTCATAAGTCCGGTTTTGACTACGCGTATGAATCGAGAACGCTCGAACTCTCTGCCGAGCTAACCTATACCCCTGACTTCTTCGTGGGCGATACCGTGATAGAGGTAAAGGGATGGCCCGACGAGTTGTCAAAGAAACGAGCCAAGAAGTTCCTGCAGGAGTTTCCAGAGTACACGTATATCGTTGTAGGGAATGAGATTCCATGCGATATATTCATCGCCTGGGACGAGCGGGAAACCTTGGTGGACGTACTATCCGAGATAAGATAAAAAGAAGAAAGGAAGGGGGGGGGAGAGGCGTTTAAGCCTCTCTCTTTAGCACTCTGAAAATCCACACTCAGGACACTTGCGGCAGCCTTCCTGGAGCTGGAGCATGCCGTTGCACTCGGGGCACTCCGGGTTCATTCCCTGGTCGACCAGTCGCTGCGCGTCCGGGCTGTCCTCCACGTCGGTTGCGTCACGGTCCGCAAAGTTCGTGACCGAGGTCTGCGCCGCGGACGCCTCACCGGACAGGTACCGGTTCATAGCCTTCGCCACCGCGTCCGGAACGGACAGGATCTGTTCCGAGTTGTCCCACGCCACGCGAGGACTCCTGATCCCTTCCAGCTGTTCGATGATGACGTCCTCGTCCACACCGGCACGTAGTGCTGTGGAGACGAGACGGCCGATCGCGTCCGTGAAGCTCTGCGTGTACCCGCCGGACTTGCCGAGCTGAAGGAACACCTCGAAGATGCCGTCCTCGTCCTCGTTGATGGTGACGTACATCCCGCCGTACCCCGTTTCGATCTTCTGGGTCGTCCCGGAGATCGTCTCCGGCCGCTCCCGGGGTTCGGCACGCACACCATCATCGCTCTCCACATCTCCACCGGTGTCTCCGGGTTCGATGGTCTGCGTGTGGTAGGAGCCGTCGCCGTTCTGCTTCACCAGCAGCCCTGATTCTTCCTTCATCCCTGCGGCTTCACGGAACTCCTTGGACGTCAGCAGCTCCTCGGTGCCGCCGTACTCGTCCACCAGTTCCGCCAGAAGGTCCGCCTTGTCCAGGTCCTCCAGCTTGTTGTCCTCGCGTGTGGTCATGACCTGGACGTCGCGGGTGCCGTCCCGGTAGACGGTGAGTCCTTTGATGCCCTTGTCGTACGCCTGCATGTACGCCTCCTTGACGTCTTCCCGGGTCGCGTCGTTCGGGAAGTTGCAGGTCTTGGAGATGCCGGAGTGGTTGTGCACCTGGAACGCGGCCTGGATGTCCACGTGCTCCTCCGCGGTGACGCGGTCAGCGGTCACGAACAGGTCCTTCATCGCCGGCGGCAATGCCTCGTCGGAGATGCTGTGGACCCCGTCCCACTCGTTGTCCCGCATGGTTTCTTCTGCGTCCTCCTTCACCTGTTCGACGTCGACATCGTTCGCCTCGAGTGCTTTGATGAAGTAGTCGTCGAACTCGACCAGCATGTCCTCGCCCTGGATGTCCTTCGCCACGTTCTTGAAGTACGCAAGCGAATAGATCGGCTCGCAGCCGCCGCTGGTGTTGGCGATCATCGACGTGGTGCCGGTCGGCGCGATGGTAACCAGGTTGTGGTTCCGCAGCGGGAGCCCGTCGCTCCACTCCTGCGGGTCCAGCCCGCCGGAGTACTTCTCGAACCAGTCCGGATATTCGGTCGGCGAGGCCCACTTGCTCTTGTCCCATTCCGGGAACGCGCCACGTTCATCCGCAAGTTTACGGGATTCTTCGACCGCGAACCGGGTGATAAGGCGCTGGATCTCCTTCGCCGCTGCCTGCGACTCCTCGCTGCCGTATCGGATACCGAGCTGGATGAGCATCTGTGCGAAGCCCATCAGTCCGAGCCCGATCTTCCGCAGGCTGTCGACGGTCTCGTCGATCTCCTCCAGCGGGAAGTCGGACATGGTCACGACGTTGTCGAGGAACCGTGTCCCGGTCCTGGCGATGTGTTCGAACTCGTCCATCCGCAGCGCGTCCTGCAGGAAGTCCTGCATCGCCGCGTCGAGGTCGTCATAGTCCCGGTCGGCACGCCAGTCGTGCCAGTTCAACCCCTTGCCGTCGCCCTGGTCCTCCACCAGCAGCGACAGGTTGATGTGGCCGAGGTTGCACGCCTCGTAGTTCTCGAGCGGCTGCTCCGCGCACGGGTTCGTCGCCTCCATCCGGTGCTCCGGGTACTTGTCGACGTCGAAGCTGTGCATCTTGTTGCTGGTGTCGTACATGAACAGCCCGGGCTCGCCGTTCCGCCATGCACCGTCGACAAGGCACTCCCAGATGAACCTGGCGGGGAGCGTCATCCGTTCACCCGGCTCGAGCTCGATGTCGTATTTCTCGATTTCGTCCGAGAACGTGTGGGCGAAGTCGCGCCAGAAGTTGTCGTCGCGGCCCTGGTCGCTGCCCTCCGCCTCGGGGTGCCACTCCTCGTCCCGGTTATAGAATTCCGCGGTCTTCTGCGTGACCTCATGCACGTCGTCGGTCCGCGGGTTGATGAGTTCGAACTCCTCGTTGTTCTTCACCGCGTCCATGAAGTCGTCGGTCAGCCCGACCGAGATGTTGAAGTTGGACAGGTTTCCCTCCTTCCGTTTCGATACGATGAACCGGAGGATGTCCGGATGGTCCACACGCATGATACCCATCTGGGCGCCGCGGCGTTTCCCGCCCTGCTTGATGGTGCCGCACATCGTGTCGAACACTTGCTGGAACGTGAGCGGGCCGGAAGCGATGCCGCCTGTCGAGGCGACCGGGTCGCCTTTCGGCCGCATCAGGTGGAACGGGTAGCCGACCCCGCCACCGGTCTGGAAGATGTTCGCCGCGTCATGCACCCCGTTGAAGATGGAGTCCATGTCGTCCTCAGGGTGGACGACGAAACACGCCGACAGCTGCTGGAGATCCGCCCCGGCGTTCATCAGCGTCGGCGAGTTCGGCATGAACTTCAGGTTGGTCATCAGGTCAAAGAACTCCTGCCATTCCTCCTCGTAGTCCTCGTGTTCATACTCCTTCGCGGGCTGCGCCACGTTCTTCGCGACGCGTTCGAACATCTCCTTCGGCGTCTCCGTAACGTTCCCGTCCTCGTCCTTCAGGAGATAGCGGGCCGGGAGGATCTTGTCGTGGGCGTTCTCGGTCAGCCGCTCCTTGACGGTCTCCCCCTCAACACGCTTCACTGGAAGTTTGAAGTTTTGCATCTGATTTTCGTCTGTCTGGGCTACAGTTTCAGTCATGTCGTGTCACCTAGCTGGCCTTCAGCGTCTCCACCTCTTCCTCGAAGGCAGAGACATCGTCGAACGAATTGTATACCGACGCGAACCGGACGTAGGCCACCTCGTCCACCTCGCGCAGTTTCTCGACGACATGGTCGCCGATCTCGTCGCTGTCGACAGTATCCTGGCCGCTGGATTTCAGCTCCGTCTCGACCTCGTCGACGATACTGTCGATCTGTGCATCGGATATATCCCGCTTCTGGCAGGCCTTCTCGATCCCGCCGCGCAGCTTCTCCCGCCGGAACGCCTCCTCCGACCCGTCGCTCTTGACCACGGTCAGGGACGGCGTCTCCACACGCTCGTACGTGGTGAACCGTTCCCCGCAGTCGCTGCATTCTCGCCGGCGCCGCAGCCCGGCGGTATCGCTCTCCCTGGTCTCCAGCACGCTCGAGTCCTCGCCGTCACAGTGCGGGCATTTCATGATGATCGCGTAATACCGGTCTCGGTTATATGTGCACGAAAACATCCATTTAGAGTGGATGTGTTTCGTCACACACTACATGTTGTGTCGCAACGCCGTATTTGCGGCCCCGGCTTAAATACCTTCACACCGGCTCAGATTTTAGCGGCGGGAACACATGAATGAAATCAGAACTGTCGACGTGGAACTGTGAACTGTAGTGGAGAAAAGAAGAGGAAACCGGGACGTAGCTTACACGTCCCGTGCCTTGACTGTCTTCCGGCCGTTCTCCTGGGCCCGTTCGACCGCTCGCTCTACCATTTCCTGTGCCCGCTGATCGAGCTCCTGGTAGAAGTCGGCGCCGACGTTGACGCCGCGTGCGGCCTCACGGACTCCAGACTTCTTGACAATGTCTGCCATGAGGAATCACCTACGCAGACGTTGTACCTGCACCTTTTTATACCTATATGGGCTCTAGACCGTTATTACCGGCGTTTCATAACCTCGCAGCCGGGACAACTTATAAATACCGGGGTTTCCGGGACGTTACCCCTCCAGCAGCTGTTTCATCTCCCGGTACCACTCGTCCACGATATCCTCCACCGTGTCCCGCACCTCGTGGAGCGGTGCACGCCTGTACACGTAGTACACCGTCCGGTCGGTCCGCCCCTCCCGCACCACCGCCCCCTTGTCGTGCAGGTCCTTCAGCGCACGTTGCACCATGGACCGGGACCGCCCGGTCTCGTCCACCAGCTCCTTCACAGTGTACTCGCCGGACCGCATCGCGAAGAAACACTCCCGCTCCAGTTCCGACATCTCGAACGCTTCCGCGATCAGCTCCTGGGCGGAGTCGATCTGCACGAACGACATACTGTTCATCTCAACTGAACGCAACTTAAACCTTACCCGCCCGAGATAACCTCGAGCACACGCAGCTCCTCCAACCCGTCAAGGTCCGCGTCCCTGGGCACGATGCTGCCGTCCCGCTCCACCAGCACAGTCTCAGGATTGATGCCGGCAGCGGCCAGCGCGTCCGTCACCGCCGCGTCTGCGTCCACCTCCACCGTCTCCTGCCGCTCCCGGCCGCTCCCCTCCTCCTCGATCGTCAGTGTGACATCCATACCCCTGTCTGCTGCGGTCAACGATTAAGTAGCTCCGGTACCCAGCACCGGATATGAATGCCATCGTCTTCTCCTGGAGCGGATCCTTCCAGAACGAGTTCGGACAGCGCGAAGATGCTATCCGTGGCTTCGTCGACGAGATGCAGGACCGGGGGATGGAGGTCGGGATCGTGACCGACAGCGACGTCGGCGAGGTCGACGACCTGTTACCCACTGATTTCGAGATCCCGCACGTGGACGACCTGTCCGACGTGCTCGGGGCGCTCACCACGAAGTACGAGAAAGTGTTCTTCGTGTCGGATGTGACGGCGGAGCTCGCCACCGCGAACCAGTCCGGCGCGTTCACCGTCGGCCTCGCCTCCGCTGGAAACGATGCGGCGGAGCTGAGCGGTGCCGGCCCGAACTACGTGGTGGAGTCGTTTGAAGAACTGGAGGAAATCCTGCGGCTGGAAGCCGGTGAACGGTCCGACAGTTCCTAGGCGAACAGTCCGGTGACCCCGCCGACCGTCCCGACGACGATACCCAGGACCGCGGCCCCGACAACAAGGCTGAGCAGGCTTCCTGCCAGGATGGCGATGATGGCGGCCGGCATCGACACATCGTTGAACTGCTCCAGTCCACGGCTCTCCACGTACACCGCGTACACCCCGGTGAACAGGTTGACGAGCGGTATCCAGCCCAGCGTCAATGTGAGAACACTTGCAGCAGACAGCGCATCCAGCGTCCGCACCATATCGTCGCCGTCAACCACACGGAGCAGCGTATCTGTAACAGCTGTACGGACCACGAAGAAATACATGCCGGCGATATAGATGAACAGGAATACGCCGATCGCGCCCGTGATACCGCTCACCCCCCTGCCGAGATTACCGAGCAGTCCCAGCACCGCCAGCACAGCGGCCGGGACCGCGGCCGAGACACTTGCGAACCGGAGCGGGTCCATGTACTCGTCGGCCGGTTCGCTCTCGGCGTAGAATGGTGTCGGTGTCGTGACGACCTCCAGCGACCGGTCCCACCATTCCCGCAATTGCTCCATACACACGACCTTACACCCACCGGTTTAAAAATGGCGGTGGTGCGGGCCGGCCTCACGCGTCCTGCTGCCGGATATGGTGGAACAGGTACTGCTGCGCGTACCCCGCATAATCGCCGAAATACTCGCGCAGGTTGTCCGCGGTCGTGTGGTAGTCCTCGTGGTGATGGTCCGGGTAGTGCTCCTCGATAGCACTCCACGACCACGTATCCAGCGGGAACGCCTCAAGATAGCCGAGCGAGAATAACAGCACGCAGTCCGCGACCTTGTCCCCGACACCGTTGATTTTCTGGATCTCCTCGTGCGCCCCCTTGTACCCCATCTCCCGCAGCTCCTCTTCCTTCACCTTCCCCTTGATCAGGTGCCGGATCGCACTCTTCACGTATTTTGCACGGTACCCGAGCCCCATCCGCCGCAGCTCCCGTTCCGACACGTCCGACAGCTCGTACAGCGACGGGAACTGCTTGAACGTCCGGTCGTCGTATTCTATCGTGGTGCCGTACTTGTCCGTGATAGCGTCGAACATCTCCTTGATCCGCGGGATCTCCATCTGCGGCGAACACAGGTAGGCGATGAGGGTGGGAACGAACTCGTCGTTCACCAGGCGGAGGCCGCGGTGCCGCTCCGTCGCTTCCTCCATAAGCTCGTCCTTCCGGATCTCGTCAAGCACGTCGTCGAGGTCCTCGTGCAGCCGCAGGAACGTTTCAACGTCGCGGGAGATATCGCCTGAGGTCTCGTAGTGTAGCTCCCCGTCCTCCTGCCACAGCATCACGACCTCGCCGTCGACGGTCGTATAGTATTTCTCCTCGGACGAGGATTCCTCGAAGAAGGGTTCGCCGGAGGTCTTGTGCCAGCAGAAGGTTTGCCCGCACTGCATCGTCGTATGAAGATCCAGTTCGTCGCCCTGTAGCTCGATAACCCCCTGCATCGCTTGTTCAACACCCTGCTTCTGAACTTCAAAAGGTTACCCTCATGCAGTAACCAACTCCAGGGTCCGGGGTTACTCCTCTTTCGTGTATTTGAAGAACCCTTCCTCCCCGTCCTCCCCAGGGTTCTTGTCAACCTTCTTCGCGGTCCGCCGCTTGTAGCTCCGGCCGCACCGGTGGCACTCGATCCTGTCGACGGCCTCCGACTTCTGCTTGAACCCGCAGTCCGGGCACTGGTAATACATACCCCTATCGTCGCGTTCAATATTCAAAAGAACGCCGCAGGGCCTACTGCGCGTCCGCATCCAGTCCGAACACCCTGTCGAACACGGACACCATCGCCTGGTTCAAGACAAGGAACGCCGCGAACCCTGCTGCAAGCTGCAGCCATACCCCGCCGGCCAGCGGCACCACTTCGAAGAACCTGTTCAACGGGGTGTAAACCACCAGCAGCTGGAGCAGGAGCGATACGCCGACCGCGGCGATGAGCCACCGGTTCGACAGGAACCGCAGCCCGTACCGGCCCCGGATTATCTGGATCCGCACCATCTCGATGACGACCAGGAAGGTGAACAGCACCGTCTGCGCCAGGACGAGCGTTCCCGGTGACGCGTGCAGGAAGAACAGCGGCAGCCCTGTCACCGCCATGATAACACCGATCCCGATGATGGACGCCATCATCCGCCGGTTGATGACCGGTTCATCCCGGGTCCGCGGCGGCCGGTCCATTATCCCGTCCGCTTTCGGGTCCGTCCCGAGCGCGAGTGCGGGCAGGCCGTCTGTCACGAAGTTGACCCACAGCAGCATCACCGGGGTAAGGATAAGTGCTTCCTCCCCTGCCGAGAAGGTTTCAGGGAACAGGAAGCTGCCGACAAGGACGCCGACGAACACCAGGAGGACCTCGCCCGCGTTCGCCGACAGCAGGTAGTTCACGAACTTCCGGATGTTGTCGAAGATGCCCCGTCCTTCTGCGATGGCGTCCCGGATCGTCACGAAGTTGTCGTCCTGTAGTACCATGTCCGACGCCTGCTGCGCCACGTCCGTCCCCCGTACACCCATGGATATCCCGACGTCCGCGTTCTTCAGCGCCGGCGCGTCGTTCACCCCGTCGCCCGTCATCGCCACGTTGTGCTCCTGCGCCTGCAACGCCTCCAGGATCCGGACCTTGTGCGACGGTGACACCCGTGCAAATATCTCCGTCTCCTCCACCGCGTCCTGCAGCTTCCTGTCGCTCATCTCCTCGACCTCTGCCCCGGTCAACGCGCCGGCAGGGTCGAACCCGACCTGCTCCCCGACCGCCCTCGCCGTCTCGATGTTGTCGCCGGTCGCCATCGTCACCTGGATACCGGCATCTCTGCAGTCTGCCACCGCGTCGTTCACCTCGTCCCGCGGCGGGTCGATCATCCCCTGCAGCCCGAGGAACACCATCCCGGACTCGATGTCGTCCGCGTCCGCCTCCACGTCGTCGACGCGCTTCCGGGCGAACCCGAGCACACGCAGCGCATCGCCGGCAAACTCGTGCGTCCGCTCCATCAGCTCCTCCTGCTTTTCCGCGGTCAGCTCCTGCTCCTCCCAGTGGAGAAGTATGCGGTCGCACCGGTCCAGCACCGTCGCAGGTGCACCCTTCATGTACGCCGTCGGCCCGCCAGCGACATCGTTCACCGTGGTCATCCGCTTCCGGTCGGACGAGAACGGGATCTCCCGGAGCCGCTCCGCCCCGCTATCGAGCCCCGCCTTCACGGCGGCGACCTGGATCGCGACCTCTGTCGGGTCGCCGCGGAACTCCCCGTCCCGCTCCTCAACGTTGTTGCACAGTGCGCCGCACCGCAGCAACGGCTCCAGCTCCGCCGGATCGATCTCCTCCCCCGCCTGCTGGAACGACCCGTCACCGGCCGCGTCGCCGGTGACATCGTACGTGGTGTCGCCGAACCAGCACCGTGTCACCGTCATGCGGTCCTCAGTCAATGTCCCGGTCTTGTCCGTGACGATGACGTCGACACCACCGAGCGACTCCACAACCGGCAACCTGCGGACCAGCGCATCCTTCTTCACCATCTTCTTGGAGCCCAGTGCGAGCGTCAGGGTGACGACCGCCGGCAATCCCTCCGGCACCGCAGCAACCGCGAGCGTGATAGCGACCAGCAGGGTGGACACCCACGAGGCAGCGGTGAACAGGAACTGGACGGCGGCGATGACCGCGATGACCGCCATGATACCGTACCCGATCTGTTTCCCGAGCCGGTCCACCTCCTCCTGGAACGGCGTCTTCCGTTCCTCCGCCTCGCTGATCTGCTCCGCGATATCGCCGACCTCGGTGTCCATCCCGGTCTCGACCACGACCGCCGTCCCCCGGCCCTTGACCACGGTCGTGTTCATGTACACCATGCTGGACCGTTCCGCCAGTGGTGTGTCCCCGTCCACGGTGCCGGACTCCTTCTTCACCTGTGAACTCTCCCCGGTCAGTGCTGACTCGTCCGTCTCGAGGTTTGCGCTCTCCAGCACCCGTGCATCCGCCGGGACCGCGTCACCCTGCTCCAGTTCGATGATATCGCCTGGAACAACCTCGGCCGCATCCACCTCCTGTTTCTCCCCGTCCCGCACCACCGTCGCGTCCGGCGATGACAGGTCCTTCAACGCCGCGATAGCTTTCTCCGCCTTGTAGTCCTGCACGAACCCGAAGACGCCGTTGGCGATAAGGATGAGGAATATCAGCCCGGCATCGACGTATTCGGGGTCGTGGCCGGGGAACAGGCCGACCGCCAGCGACACGACCGCGGCAAGGATCAACAGATAGATGAGGAAGTCGTGGAACTGCGACAGGAACAGCCGGACTGGGGAGATACTGTCCTCCTCCTCGATCTCGTTCCGGCCGTACTCCTCCAGCCGGTGCTCCGCATCCGCAGCGGTCAGCCCGTCCTCGCCGGTGTCAAGCTCCTCCAGGACTGTTTCCTCTTCGGCGGCGTGCCACTCCGGCATGCGTTTCCATAGCCCTGCAGGGTATAAATCAGTGGCGTACGATACGGAGCGGGTACCCGCTTTCCACATACTGCCGGTGCTCCTCGACGCGCTGCCGCACCTGTTCCGAGTAATCGGTGACACGGCACTGCCCGCCGTCAGCAACGACCATCGGGTCCACGTACCGGAACTTGGTCTCGCCCACAAAATCCGGGTCGTCCCTGTCGACCTCCACCGAGAACCCTGTGTCGAACAGGTCCATCACCTCCGTCACGCGCTCCACGTCCGACTGCTGCAACGCGTGTAACACGTCGTCGTCAGTCCCGAACAGGTCTTCCTCCGCCAACTCGCCGGCGTCGAGTGCCGCCCGGATCGCATCTGCAAACAGCTCGAACGTCGCCACCTCCTCCGGGTTCGCCCACCACCGTTCGGCCGCCTCAAGGTACCGCAGCGCGTACTGTTCCGCCGTACTGCGGTCGGTCATCACGAACCGGTCGTCGCGGACCGCCACCGCGTCCAGGAACCGGTCCAGCCGCTCCCCGGTGTTCCCATGCCAGTCCCGCAGGAAATAGTCGATCCGGTCCGCACACAGGTCCGGCAGGTCAC
>JAXIOB010000007.1:14980-16407 GCA_034190585.1 Asbonarchaeaceae archaeon (SeqCode) | reverse complement strand
TGCCAGTCCCGCAGGAAATAGTCGATCCGGTCCGCACACAGGTCCGGCAGGTCACGTTCCAGCAGCGGAAACGCTGACTCGTCAAGGATGTCGTCCAGCACGAACCCGTGCTCCTGCAGGACCGCCGGGATGCGGGAGTCCCTGATAACGTCCTCCATGAACCGTTCGTGGTACTCGTGGTCCTCGTCGTCGAACACAAAGTCCGCGACATGGGAGAACGCGGTGTGCGGGACATCGTGCAGCAGGCCGGCGACCTGTTCCTGCAGCGACGCACCGTATTCCCGCAGCAGGAGCATGACACCGACAGAGTGCCCGTACCGCGTCACCGGCCGGTCCCCGCGCAGTGCGGCCGGTCCGGCCTGGTTCACGTTCCTGAGCCGCTGCACCGGCCTGGTCTGCAGGAGGTCGGTGAGAACGGGGTCGTCGACGGTGCACTGTCGATACACCGGGTCGTCGATCTCCACCGGTCACACCACGCACTGGATCGGCCGGTCCTGCAATGTGTCGCAGATGAAGGTTTCGATCTGCTGCCGGTCTACCGTGTCAAGCCGCAGCGGTCCCCGTTGCAGCCCGGTCACCGCGATTTTTGAGTCCATGTCGCGGTACGGCGCCACGTACACCCATGTCCTGTCGGTGTTGAACGACGACGCGATATTTTCCAGGTCAGACACCGTTCCCGGGCAGTCCTGGCAGCTGTACTGCAGCAGGACAGATTGCTGCGCAAGCAGGTATAGCTGGACGTCCTGCGGCAGCGGAGTGTCGGACACCGCACCGGTCGGCAGCGCTGTCTGGCTCACCGAGGGGATGTCGCCGCGGGACTGGATGGTGTAGCCCACCGGCGGCGACGGCTCCCGCGCCGCTGTTCCGCCCCCGCCAGGGGTGCCGGGAGACAGGGAGGAGGCGAAAAACACGGTGCCCATGAACAGCGTCGCCATCAGGAACACGCCGCCCAGTACAGCGAACTGTTTCATCGACAGGTCAGGGATGCTGACATCGACGCCGGGGAACCGCGTCCCGTCTTCGTCGTGGGTGTGCTGTTCCCGTGCCTCCTTGCTCTCGAACACCTCGCCGCACGCCTCGCACACGTACCGGGGCATGCGCACACGCACGCCTGCAATTCATTTATATTCATCGACCACGCGGACGCAGTGTATGAAAACGGAATACATCGCGGTCGGTGCCGCGGCACTTGTTATCGTCGCCGGGTTCGTGCTCGCGGAGGAGACCTTCCCGTCGCAGCAGGGGCGGCAGGAGCAACCGGTCGGCGAACCGGGCTCCGCACACGTCCACGCCTCCCTGTTCGTGTCCATCAACGGCTCGGCCAAACCGCTGAACGGGTCCTACCTGGAACGTGCCGCGCGGACCCACCTGCACGGCAGCGACAACGTCCTGCACGTCCACGCCGAGAACGTCGACCTCGACTACGC
>JAXIOB010000007.1:0-14880 GCA_034190585.1 Asbonarchaeaceae archaeon (SeqCode) | reverse complement strand
ACGGCAGCGACAACGTCCTGCACGTCCACGCCGAGAACGTCGACCTCGACTACGCGCTCCGGACACTCGACATCAGTATCAACCGGTCCTGCATCCGGTTCCGCCTTGAGAATGTTACGAGGTGCGACGCCCCGCAGGTCGGTGTCACCGTCAACGGCGAGCAGATGCAGATAGACGCGGCGCTCGACCGGGATATCAAACAGGGCGACAGCATCGTGCTCTGGACAGGGAAGCAGCCGCCGACAGGGTTCGACCGAAAACTTCCGCCTGCATACAGGGAACCGGTGCCGGGGAAGAGCGTATGAGCCGAGACATCAACGCCGTCATCTTCGACAACGACGGGGTGATCGTTGACTCCGAGCAGTACTGGCACGAGATGGCCGCCGACCTGTTCCAGGAGGCGACAGAAGACACCATCGATACAGGGACAGCGCTCGACGACGCCCTCGGCATGAACTACCGGGACATCTACGACCTGCTGGCGGACCGGTACGATGTGACGATGGAGAAGGAAGAATTCCTGGACCGGTACAGGGACGCCGCTGACGAAGTGTACCGGGAGCGCGTCACGCTGATGGACGGGTTCAAGCAGCTTGTAGCGGAGATAAAGGAACGTGACCGGAAGGTCGCCATCGCGTCCTCGTCGCCGCGGCAGTGGCTTGAGATGGTGGTCGACCGGTTCGACCTTGACATGATCGACCTGGTGATGAGCGCGGACGAACTGAAGCAGGACGGAGAGATCGATGCAGGCAAGCCGGACCCCGGTATCTACAGGGTTACGGCCCGGCGGCTCGGTGTCGACCCGTCCACATGTCTCGTGGTGGAGGACGCGCCGAACGGGGTAACAGCGGCGACGCGTGCCGGCATGGAATGCATCGCCTACCAGCACGACCATCCTGACGCGGCCGCGTCCGCCGCCTCACCGGTGCAGCTCCGCCGGTTGATCCTGGACCGCCTGCAGCAGGAAGGTTTTTAATTGCTGCCCCGAACACTTGTACACGTGGGTTCCTATGGCAGAAGTTGACTACGAAGAGGTTGTCGAGGGTACGATAGACGAGGTCAAAGAACGCGTCGAAGAAGACGATCTGGATCTGGAGGAGGTGCGTGCCGCGGAGAAAGCGAACAAGGACCGCGTCACGCTGGTCGACTGGCTGGACGAACAGATGGAGGAAAGCCAGGCGGCCGCCGAGGAGGATTTCGGGGCGGAGGACGCCGGTATCGTCGGCGGTGATTCGCTTCCGGACCGCATCCTAGCCGGGGTCACCAGCCACCTGTTCATCGCCGGCCTCGTCATCGGGGTCGCGGTCGCACTCGCGGTCGCACCGGCCGGCAGCGGCGGCGCCGGTATGTCGGCCGCGGGGGTCAGCGACAGTGTCGAGACATACTTCTCCCAGAACACGGAGGGCGTGCCGCTGGAAGGCGTCCGCGTGGAACAGGCCCGGCAGCTGCAGGGATCGGACCTCTACCAGCTTGATATGGTTCTCTCCGCCAAGTTCCTGAACAGGACCGTGGAACAGAACCAGACCGCTGTCGTCACATCCGATGCGAGGTACCTGTTCCTCAGCCAGCCGATCGACACCGAACGACCGTTAGCGGAGCAGCTCGGCGGTGCCCGGAGACAGACACAGCAACCGCAGCAACAATGAACCGCATACACGGGGTGGCCGTGGTAGCAGTTGTGCTGGCAGGGATCGGCGGGTACGCAGTTCTTGGCGGCGGCAGCAACCCGACCGGCGATATCACGGAGCAGGAACTGGCCACGTTCGCCCAGTGCATCTCGGAGAACAACGCCACGTTCTACGGCGCTGACTGGTGTCCGCACTGCAACCAGCAGAAAGCCATGTTCGGCGACGCGATGGAACACGTCGACTACGTGGAATGCTCCCCGAACGGCCGAGACGCGCCACGTGCAGATGTATGCAACCGGAAGCAGGTTTCCACCTATCCGACGTGGATTATCAACGGCGAGCGGTACACCGGTGTACAGCGGCTAAGTGACCTTGCGTCGGCGACCGGCTGCCAGATCCCGCAGTAACCCGATAGTAACCGTTTTAATGCCGGCCGACCTATGCAAGGGATATGGACAGGGATGTCGCCCTCAAACTCGTCATCGGTCTCTCGGTCGTCGGGCTCGCGGTCGCCCTGTACCAGACCGTCGAACACTATTTCCTCGCGTCCGCCGTCTGCGACGTCTCTGCAACCCTGTCGTGTTCTGTCGTCACAGAGTCGCGGTTCGGCGAGTTCCCGCCGAACTCCGGGCTCGCCACCGCCGCGTGGGGAGTGCTGTGGTGGGCCGGTATGGCCGTACTCTCCACTGCTACGTTGAAGGGGAAGGAGTGGGTCGAGGACCAGGAGTTCTACCTGTTCAGCTACATCGCCGCCGGTCTCGTGTTCGTCATATACCTCCTCACCGTCGAACTGTATATCCTCCCGCAGGAAACAGGACGGGTCGTTATCTGCCCGTTCTGTACGGTGCAGCACGTTCTCATCGTCTTCGGGCTGCTCCCGCTCTCATACCTGTTGCTTGACAAACCTGTCCGGGAATACCTGGCCGACATATTCTATACAGAGGGGTAGGAATGGCGCACCAGCTCGACCCGAAACCGTTCTTCGTGCTTGCCGTTATCGCGGTCATCGCTGTCGGCGGGTGGTTCATCCTCGGCGGCGGGGGGACGGCGAACTACGACGACCTGGCGGCGTGCCTGGCCGAGAAGGACGTGACCATGTACGGGTTCGATCTCTGCCCGAACTGCAACAAGCAGAAGAGCAAGATCGGCCGCGACGCGTTTAAACAGTACCTGGACGGGACGGGCCGGTACGTCCGGTGCCGGGCGCCGCCGGACGGTGTGGCGCAGCAGCCGATTGGCGCTGACCGGTTGCAGAACATCACCATCCTGCCCCGCCACAACGGCCAGGTCTCGGCCAGCACGACACAGGGAGAGCTGTGTTCGATGATGGTCGGCAGGGGGACGCCGACCTGGCTCATCCCCGCCCCGGACACCGGCGAGGTACAGCAGGTGAGCGGGTGGCGCAGTGTCGGGCGGCTGGCGGAGCTGTCCGGCTGCCCGGTGCCAGAAGGGGCGACAAGACAAACTGCGGACGTCGAGGGAAAACGGTTCACGGAACAGTGATGTGACGTGGTGTCCATCCTCGGGCTGGCGTCGGTGAGCCTGTCCCAGCTGACACTCCCCGCCATCGTCGTCGCCGCGGCCATCGACTCCATCAACCCCTGTGCGATCGGCGTCCTCATATTCATGAGCGGCTACCTGCTGAAGGTGTTCGGCGGGAAGCGCCGGATGATGCTCGTCGCAGGAATATTCTACATCGCCGCCGTGTACACCGCATACTTCCTCGCCGGTGTCGGCCTGCTGAGCGCGATCCAGAGCCTGACCATCGCGTACTGGTTCTACTGGGTCGCCGTATTCATCGCGCTGTCGGCAGCGGCGTTCGAGATCAAGGACTTCTTCTGGTACGGGAAAGGCGTGTCCATGGATATCAGCCTCGTCCCTGGCGGCTCGGAGCGCATCCACATGTGGACGCAGAAGATGGAGAACCTGGCGGAACGCTCCCCGTGGCTTGCCGTCGCCGCGACACTGCCGATCGGGTTCGGTGTCGCCGCCGTGGAACTGCCGTGCACAGGCCAGGTATACCTCAGCATCCTCGCACTGATGAACCAGTTCGTCCCCCAGTCCATCACCGGGCTGGCGCGTGTCGGCGCAGTGGTGAACAGTCCTGCCGGCCCTCTCCTCGCGCTGTACAACCTGATATTCGTCGCCCCACTGATCATCATCGTCCTCCTCATGTACTTCGGTGCGTCCTCGGACCGGCTGGAGCAGTGGCGGAAGAACAACAGGCACTACATGCGGCTCGGCATCGGCCTGGTGCTGTACGCGCTCGGCGGCCTCCTGCTCTGGTACCTGTTCACCGAACTGGCCGCAGCGCCCGGGTTCACACCGACACGCCCGCTCGCGTTCCTCCTGTTCGCCACGCAGGTGTCCCTGGTCGCGTACATCATCTACCGCGGATACCTGGAGTGAAACAGGCGTTCAGAGGTTGTCCAGGTCAGGGAGATGCTTGTCGTAGAAGAACGCCAGTCTCTCGTCCCGCTCCGCCAGCTCGTCCCGTACCATCTCTCGGATATCCTCGGACGGGAGGGCACCGGTCCCCTCCGCTGCCGACTTCACCCGCTCCGTCACCGCGTCAGCCACGGTTTCACACGTCCTCTCGTCCTCCCTCGCGCTCGCACACGCCGCGTACACGCTGCCGTACACCTTCCGCTCGTCGAACTCCTCCTCGTGTCCGCGCCGCTTCACCACCGTTGCCATGACGGGAACGTGCCGCTCCGCCCCTTAAATAGCCGCCGGCGTCTCCGGGGGCGGCAGGCCCCTCTGACCGCCAGGATAACAGGAATAACCGCGTTATAGGAAGGTTTAAGGATGTCTCACACCAGTACACCGGTATGTCCCGGAGCGAGATAACCGTCGACCTGTTCGGGCGCGAGGAGACGTTCGAGTACTCGGAGGAATGGGTCGGATACGCGGTCCTGGGACTCCGGCTTGTCATAGGGTGGACGCTGTTCTACGCCGGTATCACAAAGGTCCTCGACCCTGGATGGTCGGCTGCCGGTTATCTCTCCGGTATAAACCCTGCCAACCCGTTTTCACCTGTGTGGTCGGTGATCGCGGCCGACTGGCTGTGGCTGGTCGACCCGCTCAACGCGTGGGGGCTGACACTGGTCGGTCTCGGCCTCCTCACAGGAACGTTCCTCCGCTTCAGCGCGTTCGGCGGAGCGACGCTGATGCTGTTGTACTGGGCGTCTTCTCTCCCTCTCGCCCACAACATCCTTATCGACAGCCATATCGTGTACGTCCTGCTGCTGTTCGGCCTGGGCGCGTTCGGGGCCGGCCGCATCCTCGGCGGCGACCACTACCTGGAGCAGTCGCGCGTGGTGCAGCGGCGGCCGTGGCTGAAGTACCTGCTCGGCTAGCCGAAGCGTTTTTATGTCCCGCTGCCGACCACCTGTCTGTGATACCCGATGGCAAATTGTGACAACTGCGGTGCGGACCTGGCCGGCGCTGACAATCCTGTGGAAACCGAGGACCACGAGTTCTGTGGACCGGACTGTGCGGAAGAATACGCGGCGGAGCACAGCCACGAGGAGGAAGAGGAGCAGGAGGTCTGCGAGTTCTGCTGACCTCTCTCCTCCCGATTTAAAAGAGTCCGTATCAACGTGAAGTGCAATGGCTGAGAGCGACGAGGGCCATGTGACCCTTGAATTCAAGACGACGCACGCCCTTCTGGTAGCGTTCGTGGTCGGCGTATTCGCCGGCGGCTTCCTCATGTCGGCAGTGAACACTGTTGCAGGACCGACCGGAGCCGTCGTCCAGGACACGCAGAACACAGAGAACAACCCGAGCCAGCCATCCGACACAGGTAACAACCCCTCTCCGTCTGACACGCAGAATACTGACACGGTCAGCATGGACCAGATAAAGATCGAGGGGCAGCCGACGCTCGGCAGCAGTGATGCACCGGTGACGATGGTCCTGTATGAAGATTTCGAGTGCCCGTTCTGCCAGCGGTTCGAGCAGAACGCAGTGCCGAAGATAAAGAAGAACTACGTCGACACGGGCAAGGTCCGGCTGGTGTGGAAAGACTTCCCGCTTGACCGGCTGCATCCGTGGGCGACCCCGGCCGCGGAGGCGATGGAATGTGTCTACCGGCAGAACGAGAAGGCGTTCTGGCCGGTGAAGAACAAGATATTCGCCAACCAGAACAGTATCTCACAGAGTAACGTCAACCAGCAGATAAAATCGTGGGCCGCCGAGGAGGGCGTGTCCAAGAGCGCTGTGCAGTCCTGCCTGGATAGCGGCAACCCGGGCGAAGCTGTCCAGGCCGACAAGTCCGAGGGCCGCAGCATCGGTGTGTCTGGGACACCGACAGCGATAGTGAACGGCCAGAAGATCGTCGGTGCACAGCCGTACAGCCGGTTCAAGACGATTATCGAATCCGAGCTTTCCGGCTAGTAACTGCAACCTTTACATATCTCTTCCTGCACGGGTATAGTATGCGTATCAGCATCCCCCGGCCCCGCACCGCTATCAACCAGTTCTTCACCGCCCTCCGGGGCACGTTCCGTACCGTGTTCATGGTTCTGGCCGGTGTACTGCTGACGGCAGCCATCTTCACGGCGTTCGTGCTCACCACCTTCCCGCAGTACACCTGGCAGCTGCTGTCAACCGATATCGGATATACGCTGGAAGCGGTTACCACGCTCGTGTTCAACCTGTACGCCTCGACCGGGGTGATCGGGATGGGACTGTCACTGCTCTACTCGGCGCTGACCGCAGCGGTCATCCTCCACGTTGTCACGCAACTCCGGTTCCACGGTCTCCGCAGCAGCGTTGCAGGAGCCGGGGGCGCGGCACCGGTCTTCCTGATCGGTGGGTGCGCGGGATGCGGCGCCGGCCTGCTCGGGCTGGTCGGTGCAGCCGGCGCGTTCGCCCTGTTTCCGTTCAACGGGAACGCCGTCCGATTACTCGGTGTCCTGTTCCTCGCAGGGTTCCTCTCGTATTCTGGCGACCCGCGGACCTGCACCGTGACATAGTTAAAAATGTCCAAGACACCATATCGGCTGTGAAATGCGATAAATGCGGGCGGCAGGTGGATTCCCGCCGCGAGGAGATCGACCACCTGCTCGACCAGCACGACGACACCCTGACATCGCACCGCAGGGACGAGCTGAAACGGGAGCTGAACCAGCTGGAGAGCGGTGGCGGCGGCCGGTCGCTGCCGGTGCGGACCATCGGGATCGCCGCCGCTGTCCTGGCGGTGCTTCTCGGTGGCGGGTACGCACTGGCGTCCGCCGGCATCCTCTCCGTCTCCGCCGGCGCGTCATCGTCACCGACCGGTGCGGCCATCGGACCTGCAGGCTCCACCCACGACCACGCCCAGTTCTCCGTGTTCGTCAACGGCGACGAGATAGACTTCTCACAGCCACGGTACCAGGTCGGGCAGACACAGAACAGGAAAATCCATTTCGAGGGCGGGAACGGCGAGCGCATCCACAAGCATGCCACGGGCGTCACCATCGGGTACGCACTGGATGTCCACGGCCTCGGTATCAATTCGACATGTCTCACCGTCCAGGACCGGACCTACTGTGAGGACAGCTCTGCCTCGCTCACGACCACGGTGAACGGGAACGAGATCGAGGACCCCGGATCGCACATCATCCGGGACGGCGAGGTCATCCGTATTTCCTACGGCAGCGAGGAGTAGCGCCGGGGGATATATAGGCGGGGCTGTCAAGGCAGAGTACATGTGGCGCGGTGGTAACTGGTGAAAGTATTACGGTACGTCCTGCTCGCCTACGCGGCAGGGCTGGCCGGTGTATGGTACGCTGTCAGTTATCTCCCATCCGCAGAATTCACTCCGCTGGTCCCGGCTGTGATGCGGCTCGGGGTTATCGGGCTTGCCGCCGCAACCATCGCGGCACTCTTCCTCAAGGACCGGGTGGAGGAGCGCGGGAAACGGGTGCTGATGACCGTCATCCTCCTCCTGGTGCTGCTGCCGACCGTGTATGCGGCCGGTGCGTGGATGCACGGCGTGTTCACGTCGTGGAGTGCCGGGGAGGTCCACTACCACGCGGACTACGAGGTCGTGGTCGAGGACGGGCAGGGCGAGTACCACCAGCTCGACCTTATCGACCCTGGCGAGTTCTGCCAGCGGACGCAGCACGAGTCCACCTACATGTGCAAACTGAACGACAGGGTCGGCGCCACCGAGTACCACGAACACAACGACCGCCGCATACACCTCGAGGGGACGTTCAAGCAGAAGAATGATGCGTCGATTGCAGCGTTTTTCGACACGTTCGGCGGCGAGCTATCGAACGACCGCCTCGTGTACCCGACGGATGAAAAGGTATGGAATGTGTCCGAGACCGGCGACCGGTCGCTGAAGATCCTTGTCAAGCGCGGTGTCGGCGGGACACGGCACTGGTGCGCCATCGGCCCCGGATCCGAGGTCACCGCCGCCCAGGTATGCAACGACCCGTACACAGGAATCCCTGCACGGTCGCCGTCACAGTACGCCATCTCGCCGTTCCAGCGTGGCCCCACACTCGATGACATCTGGGTAATCTACGATACTGCCTCGGTCGACGGGGCGCTGGCTGATCTCAGGGAAGATGACAGGTACAAACAGTTCCAGAAGGAGAAGACGGGGGAGGGGTACTGATGGCTGCGGCGAACCTTCCGACGATATCAGCGGTGGTCCTGACAGCTGCGGTGGACGCCGTCAACCCGTGCGCGATCGGTGTCGCCCTGTTGCTGGTGGCGACGATGATACGGCAGGGCCGCCGCCGGCAGATGCTGACCGTCGGCGCACTGTACGTGGCCGCGGTCTACGCGACGTACTTCATCGCGGGCGTGGGAATCCTCACGTTTTTCGTGAACATCCCTGTCAAGATAGCGAACATCGTCACCGTCCTTGTCTCGCTGCTCGTCATAACCGGCGGCGTCCTGGAGGTGAAGGACTTCTTCTGGTACGGGAAGGGCACCTCGTTGATGATCCCTGAGCAGTACGCGACCAGGATATCGGAGCGGATGGAGGACCTGACCGCGCCCGCCGCAGTCTTCCTCGGTGCGTTCGTGGCGCTGGTCGAGCTGCCGTGTACCGGCGGCCCGTACCTCGCCATCCTGACGGTGATCGCGCAGCAGGGCGTCAACATCTGGGCGTACGGGTTGATGGCGCTGTACAACCTGATATTCGTAGCACCGCTCATCTTCATCGTCGTGGCCGCCTACCTCGGGATGTACAGCGTCAGCGAGATGAAACAGTGGAAGCACATGAACCGGCCGCGGATGCGGCTCGCTGCCGGCGTGCTGATGGTGCTGCTCGGCTGGGTGCTGCTGGTGCTGGCCACAGGGATTATACGGTTCGGCTGATACCATGGAAATCCTCATCACGCGTGACGGCGAAAAGGAGGAGTTCGACCAGCGGAAGCTGTATTCCTCCATCTACTACCCTGCCCGCGTAGCAGAGTACGATGAACAGGACGCGGAAGACCTCGCGGAAGACGTCTGCCAGGCGGTGGTAGAACGTGTCGAGGAGCAGGAGGAACCGGTCGTGACGTCGGACGAACTCCGTGAGATGACGATAGAAGAGCTGGAGGACCGGGACGAGGAGGTCGCGTTCCTCTACGACACCCACCTCGACATCAACTAGAGCTGCGTGGTCGCGTCCCCGAACCATTCCCCGTACTGGTACAGCGCCTGCATCGCTGCCGCGGCACGGTGCGGCGAGGAATAGGCGGCGACGTCGTTCGCCTCTAGGTTCTTCGCATGCAGGCCAGTATATTCGCCACCGGTCATACACACCACAAGCGGCTTCGGAAACTCCTCGTTCATGTTGACGATCGTGTCGATCACGTCCGAGTCAAGCGGCAGCGGCTGCAGCAACGGGATGACGATGAGACCGTCGATGGCCTCGTCCTTCCTCAGTATGTCCAGCGCCTGCTCGTACCGTCCCGTATCCGCGTCGCCCACAATGTCCAGCGGGTTCTCGACGTTCCCGTAGTCAGGGACGACCTCCCGCAGCTGCTCCCGCGTCGCAGTAGAAAACTCCGCCAGCTCCAGGCCGCGCTGCTCGAGCGAGTCTGCCGTCAGGACGCCGAACCCGCCGCCGTTGGTCACAACACCGATGTTCTTCCCGGCGAGCGGCGGGTTGTAGGCCAGTGCTCGGGAATAGTCGAACAGTTCCTCGATAGTCGTCGCCTCCAGCACCCGGGTCTGCCGGAACACCCCCCTGTAGACCTCGTAGCTGCCGGCGAGCGACCCGGTATGGGAGCTGACCGCGCTCTTCCCGGAACCGGATTTTCCGCCTTTTAAGGCCACGACAGGTGTCTCGTCGGTGACCTGTCTCGCGGTCTGCATGAACGCGTCGCCGTCGGACGCCCCCTCCATGTAAACCGTGATGGCAGCAGTCTTCTCATCCCCGTCCAGCCACTGCATCAGCTCCTGTTCGGACACGTCGGCCTGGTTCCCGTAGCTGATGAACCGGGAGATACCGACCTCCATCTCCGCCAGCAGGTCCATCACCGCGGAACCGAACGCCCCGCTCTGCGTGACGATAGCGATATCGCCCTGCGGCGGCCGCTTCAACTTGTACGACGGGAGGAACAGCGTGTCGACACCTGAGAACGAGTCATACACGCCCAGGCAGTTCGGTCCGATGAGCCGCGTATCCGTGCCCTGCACGATACGTTGCAGTTCCTGTTCACGTTCCTCCCCGTCCTCCCCGATCTCGCTGTACCCGGAGGTGATGACGATAAGACCGTCGACACCTTTCTCCACCGCCTCCTCCACCACATCGTTCGCAACCGACGGGGGGACCGTGACAACACCCAGGTCAACCTCGCCCCCGATATCGAGCACAGATCCGTATGCTTCCAGTCCGAGGATTTGGTCGGCCTCCGGGTTCACCGGGTAGATGTCGCCGCGGAAGTCCTCCTCGACGAAGTTCCGCAGCACCGAGTGCCCCACCTTGCCGCCGTCACGCGACGCACCGATGACGGCGACGCTGTCCGGGTCGAAGAACGATTCAAGGGTCATCCCATCTTCACCAGTGCATCTGCGGCGAACGCGCCGTCGCTGTTGACGAACAACGGGTTTATATCCAGCTCCTCCACAGGTTCCTGCTCGACGAGGTCGGACACCGCAAGCAGCACGTCCACGACCGCGTCGATATCCGCCGCCGCTTCACCTCTCACACCGTCCAGCAACGCGCGGGCGTCCATCTCATCGATAAGTTCCCAGGCGTCCCGCTCCTGCAACGGGACAGCACGGAAGTTCACGTCGTGCAGGATTTCGACAAAGATACCGCCCAGCCCGAACATGACGACCGGGCCGAACTCTTCGTCCTGGTTCACACCGACGATCATCTCGTGCCCGTCAAGGTGCTCCTCCACGAGCATACCCTCGATATCCGCGTCCGGTGCTGCGGCCTGCACGTTGTCCATGACGAGCTGGTACCGTTTCCGCACCTCCTCCTCGTCGTGCGCGGTCATGACGGCACCGATATCCGTCTTGTGCTGCACGTCCGCTGAATCGACCTTGAGAACGACAGGGTAGCCGAGGTCGTCCGCAGCCGCCACCGCCGCGTCCGCGTCACCGACCAGTTCGTGCCGGGCGACAGGGATGCCGGCGTCCTCGAACACCTGCATCGCCTCGTGCTCTGGCAGCGCCGCCATGATACGAGACGGCCGGCGACCGCATATAAAACTTCCTCGCCGCCCCCAAACCGACTAAAAGGAGGCAGCACCATACAGGGGTATGTCGGAAATCCGCGTGCAGAACGAGGTAGATATCGAGGACGGCTATTTCATCGAAGGCGTACCGGGCGTCGGCCTCGCCAGCAAGATAGCGACGGACCACGTGATAGACCGTCTGGACATGACGCTGCATGCAACGGTACATGCGGACGGCCTCCCGGAAGTGATGATTTTCGAGGAAGGCGGCCGCGAGCTCCGCCCCCCGGTCCGTATCTTTGTGGACGAGGACAGCGGACTGTACGCGTTCACGAGCGATGTACTCATCTCGCCGGTTGACGTGGACGGGTTCGCCGATTTGATTGTGGAATGGCTGGAGTCCAACGGAGTCATGCCGCTGCTGCTCAGCGGATTGCCGTCCTCCGAGGAAGACGATGACAAGCAGCTGTACGGCGTCGGTGCTGGTGACGCAGATGATATCCTGGAGAACGCCGGTATCGCGGCACCGGACCAGACCGGGCTGATCGGCGGTCCGACCGGTGCGATGATATACGAGGCCGCGGACCGTGGCATGGATGCGGTCGGCCTTGTGGCGGAGACGGACCCGCAGTTCCCGGACCCGATCGCCGCGCAACTGTTGCTGGACGACGGCGTGGAACAGATCGTCGATATCGAGGTCGATACCGAGGTACTGGTCGAGCAGGCGGAGGAGATCAAGGAGCAGAAACAGCAACTGGCGGAGATGATCCAGGAGGCAGAAAGCCATGAGAAAGGCCAGACGTTCCCCGAGGGAATGTACGAGTAGCTACGTCTTCAGTCCGTGGCCGCAGATCGGCAGCACCACCGTCTCGTCCTCTCCGAACCCGTCCGCCACCTGTGTCGCACCGGCCCATGCCGCGGCAGCTGCCTCCTCCGCGTAGATGCCCTCTTCCTCCGCGAGCTCCTGTTTCGCCGCCATGATGTCGCTGTCGTCCACCGCTACACCGGTCCCGCCGCTGTCCTGGAGTGCCGCGAGCGCCTGGTCGCCGTCCAGCGGGTCCGCACACGCGATGGCGCCGGCGACGGTGTCCACGTGGTCGACCGGTTCCACCTGTTCGAACCCTTTCTGCAGTGCGTTGACGACGGTGTTGCAGCCCTGCGCCTGCACCCCGACCATCCGCGGCGTCTCATCGATCAGCCCGGTACGGTCCAGCTCCTCGAACGCTTTCCACACCGCGTGCAGCAGGGTCCCGTTCCCGACCGGCAGCACGACAGAGACGTCGGACAGGTCCTGCCTGTCCAGCTGGTCGGCGATCTCGAACCCGACGGTCTTCTCGCCCTCGCCGCGGTACGGATAGTCGCCCATCAGGTACCTGTCCCTGTCCTCCCAGTCCTGCCACGCCTGTTCCGCCGCGACCGCGTAGTCGCCGTCGACGGTGACGACATCGGCGTCGTGCGACTTCATCTGCTTCAGCTTCGGGCCGCCCGTCTCTTCCGGCACATAGATCCGGGCGTCGACGTTCGCACGTGCGGTGTATGCGGCGACGGATGCGCCCATGTTCCCGGTGGATGCGACCACGATCTCCTCGGCGTGGTGGTCCAGCGCCTTCCCGAGTTCGACGGCGGTGCCGCGGTCCTTGAAGCTGCCGGTCGGGTTCACGCTCTCCAGCTTGAACCGGAGGTCCGCCCCGAGCTCCTCCTGCAGCGCTTTCGCCCGGAACATCGGTGTCCCCCCGCCGCCCATCGTGACGATATGGGACGGGTCGACGACCGGGAGGAACGCGCGGTACCGGGAATGGTCGAACGCACGGCTGCGCAGCTCCTCCCACGTGATACCGTCGATCTCTGTATAGTCGTAGGCGACGTCGAGGCTGCCGCCGCAGCTGCACCGGTACCGGAGTTCGTCCGGCGGATACTCGTCGCCGCACCGGGTGCACTTCAGCGACTGGACGTGCATGGTTCAGACCTCCCAGAAGACTGCGGACAGGAACACGAGCACTGTCACGCTCTGCAGCAACGCGTCGCCGGTGACGATTGCTGCCGCGGCGAGCGCCGGGACGAGAAGCCACGGGAGCTTCAGCCGGTCCGGCCACGTCCCGAGGTCGAGTCCCGACGGTGCCGGCATGTCGCCGTCCGTAGCTGCATACACTGTGGCGGCGACAGTGATGGCGCCGCCGACCGCCAGGCCGAATCGGGTGTCGAGCGCCAGGACCGGGAGCGCGCCTGCCAGCAGCCCGCCGACCACGGGAACGCCGACGTGCAACGTGTAGTCGCGCTGGCTGGCGATGACGGATTCCACTGACGGGTCGTGGCGGGAGAGTCCGTATCCGAGAAATCCGAGATAGAGTAACGGGACGACGGTGCGTCCGACCTGCCACGCCGCGTCCAGGACCTGTACCGCGACGCCGGGAAGCGTTGCCATAGTCGTATACGGAGGAAGCAGGGGTTAAAAGGGCTGCGGCGTCAGAGCTCGGCTTCTTCGACCTGCTCCTTCTCGTACCGTTCCTCGTCCTCCGGTTCGGCCTCCTCTTCGGAGGTCCGGACGTCGCCCTTGAAATGGTCGATCATCACGACGTCGTCGATCGCGTTCACCATGGAGAACGGGACGATAACACCTTTCTTGCCGCCGACCTTCTCCGCGAGGTAGGAGCCCTGGGCTGCGTCCACGACGACCGCGCGGACCTTGAACTTCGGCAGGTCCAGTTCGATGTCGCGCGCCTTGCCGCAGTACGAACCCTGAGAAGTGAAGACATCCTTTCCTACCACGTCGGTCATGTTCTCTACGTCCGTGGCCATTGTCACAGCGAGGTCTGTGTGCTGCATATTTAAATACCTTAAGCGGCTGCTCGACACGTTTTCTTAAAATTACGTCAGAACGGTAGCGACATGGTTACGCGTACGGCCAGCTACGTGGCGGACACGGCAGGCCTTGTCCGCGACGCCGTCTCCGCCCTGCACCGCGGGGCCAGGAGTGGTGTCCGGGAGGGCTGGAACAGCCTCACACCTGGAGAGGAGGCGGCGCTCGCACCGTCGCTGTTCGGCCCGGACGAGGATTACTACGAGCAGGAAGGGTCTGTCGCGGTGTACAGCGACGCCCGTCGTGCACACATCGACGACTACCGCGACGATCTGGTGGAACGCGCTGCCGCGCGGACGCTGAGCGGGAAGCAGTACATCCTGGCGAAAGAGCTGCGGCAGATCGAACAGTTCTTCGACAACGAGGGATACGACATGGACGTCGACGCACCGCTGGACGGCGTCCGGGTGCTGGACGCTCCGTGTGGCGACGGCTGCTTCTCACGGCTGCTGGCGAACTGGGGCGCGGACGTGATCGGCGCGGACCGGTCGTGGGAGATGCTCGAGTCCGCGCAGGAGAAGGAATACCAGGACGACGTTATAAACCCGTTGCACGAGGACGCACCGGGCAGTATCGTGTACCGGGAGGAGGACGTGGCTGACATGGATCTCACCGGCCACGTGGACTACGCGGTGATGTGGCGGAGCGCCCACGTCCTCGGCGACCTCGAGGCACCGCTCCAGGAGCTGGCGGACGCCGTCGAATCCCCGGGCGCGGTCCTGTTCGACACGTTCCACAGGCGCAGCGGACGGTGGCTGTACACCAACCTGCT
>JAXIOB010000004.1:39267-40813 GCA_034190585.1 Asbonarchaeaceae archaeon (SeqCode) | reverse complement strand
CCGGGACCGCAACTTACCTCTTCACAGGTCTGCTTCTTCTTTTTCTTCTTTTCCTGTGGTGTGTCGGCGGTATCATCTGTCGGCCCATCATATCCTGAATCTCCCGGCCGGTCACCTTCAGAATCAACCGGATCCGAACCTACCTCATCGGTGATTCCAGATCCTATCGCGCCGTCCTCATCTGAGTCATCTCCAATATTGTCACCTTTGTAGTCTCCACCTTCAGTGACTCTATCGTCTATGACATCTCCGGCATCAGCCCGTTTATTCCGCTGAGTAATTTGCTTATCTTCGTCAAGAGCATCGTTGACGTCGTCATCCTTATTTCTATCGCCGCCATTAGCCAACGCGTTGGCACCATCCGCTAATCCGTCATCGATATTTGTGATACCAGCACCATTATCAGTGGCGTCACCGGTCGCGTCGATTCCTTCTGCTACCGCATGGGAGCCCTCCTGAATTTTTCTTCCAGTTTTTGTCGCGTGCTTATTAACCTGTTTACCACCGTTCGTTATGGCCCTATTCAGGTTCTCTCCTGTGTTGCCCATTCCGACACTTTTAGCCAGCTTCTCGGTCTGATCTCCTGTCCAGTCTGCCGCCTTCTGGAATGTATCTCCACCCGCATCGAATGCATCTCGAGCCATATTTCCTCCTGTCTTAGCGATATTTTCTACCACCTCGGTCCCCTTGTCGAAAGCCTTCCCCACCCCTTTATTAATCGTTCCTATTAGTCCGCCACCCCCTCCTCCATCACCGCCTCCATCGTCACCACCACCGCCACCGCCCGGGCCAGGACCTGCCCCGTACTGCGCCGCAGCTGGCTGGACCTGGAAACTGAGCCCGGCAACACCGATGAGGAAATACCCTGCAAGGTAGAACAGAAGGGTGGCGGCAAATATCTCGTGCTTGTACCGTGATACAGCCTGCACCGGTGTAGAAAGCGGCGATGTCATCGATCCAACACACTCATAGTGCAGCCTTAATCTTCCCATAGACAGGCCACCTTAAATACTTAATCCAGCGAGACGACAGTTCCTCCGGTATACAGCCGCGCGGAGGCACGCCCGCGTGTATAGTATAAAAATGCTGGACGCCGAACACGGAAGACCATGCGTCGTCGCCCCGCGGCCATCGGCCTCGCCCTGACCGGGGGAACACTCCTCCTGTTCGCGGTCAAGGGGTACCTGTCCTTCCTCACCGTGGTCCATCTCGGCGGCCGCGACCTCGCGTCGAACTACGCGTTCACCTGGCTGATGGAGCAGAACCTGCTGCACGGCGAACTGCTGCGGTGGTCGAACCGGTGGATGCTCGGCTTCCCCTCCTTCGCGTTCTACCCGCCGCTGTTCTTCCTCTTCGTCGCCGGCCTCCACCTGCTCACCGGCCAGCTCGTCCCGCTCCTCGCCTGGTTCAGGCTGGTCGTGTTCGGGTCGCTGCTGTTCGTCCCCGCCACGACGTACTGGTCGTTCCGCGACACAGTCGGCGACACGGCAGCAGTGTTCGCAGGGCTGCACACGTCCCTCTTCCTGTTCGTCTACCCGCCGGTGTC
>JAXIOB010000004.1:0-39167 GCA_034190585.1 Asbonarchaeaceae archaeon (SeqCode) | reverse complement strand
TGCCGTACCTGTCCACGTATACGATGGGTGCGGCCGAACTCGGACTGTTCCCTGTCCTGTTGCTGCCGCTGGCGGTTATCGGTGGCTACGATACGGTGGAGCTGCGGTCGCTGCTTGCCGCGTTCCTCGCGCTGCTCGGGCTGAGCGCGGTCGAGCTCCCTGTCATCACGCAGGAGCTCCGGCTGTTCACCTACGCGTTGCTGTTCGGCAGCATCCTCGCAGGAATCGGCGCCTACCGCGTCTACACGCACCTGGCCGGCCGGTACGGGCGCCGGCGCGTCGTGGCAGGCCTCGTCCTCCTGCCCGGGCTACTTCTGGTGCTGCAGACGCAGCCCGACCAGCACTGGCAGCTCGGCTACGACCCCGGACCGGTGTACAGCGAACTCGAAAAACAGCCGGCCGGCCGCGTCATGGTCGAGACCGTGAACAGCTCGGTGTACGACTCCTACGCGCTGCAGGGGATGCTCCCGGTCCACACACGGCATGCGGCGGTCAACGACGTCCACCTGGACTCCAGCCCTTCCGCCAGTTACATCCTGACACTGGAGTCGTGGATCTCCACGACGATGGTGCACAACCCGATCTGCCGCACCTGCGACACGACCGCTCCGCCCCCGCTCGTCGACCGGCGGCTGGACGACCTCGGGGTGCGGTACGTGCTGACACGGACAGGCAGCGCCGGCGAACGGATGGCCGCAGCGATGCACCGGATCGGACCGGCCGGGCCGTACACGCTGTTCGAGAACACGGACGGGTACCGGCTCGTGGAACCGGTGCAGCGGGAGCCGGTGGCGCTGGTCGGGACGTGGCAGCAGTGGCGACATGTGAACGACCGGCTGTTCGTCTCGAACCTGAGCGTGCCTGTCACCTGGCACCGGGCCGCGCCCGACCACAGGGACCGGTTCTCCGCCGTCATCAGGATGGGGGCGGGCGCCGCGACGGTCGTCGACAGGCTCCGGTCCATCAGCCTCCAGCCGACGCCCCCCGCATCGGTCAACGCCACCGTCACCGCTGACCGTGTGGCGATCACGGCGAACCGTTCCGGCCCGGTTCGCGTCAAGCTCAGCTACCTGCCGACCCATCGGTCGCAGGCCGCGCTGTATGCGGCCGCGTTCAACACGATGATCGTCTACCCTGACCCGGAAGCGACGATCCGGCTCGACCGGCCGCGGCCGGGGCAGCCGCGGGCCAGCGACCCTTAACCATTAATTTGTCTGTGCTCCAGACAGCGGCAGGGTATGGACGTATCCATCATCATCCCGACATTGAACGAGGAGGAGAACCTGCCGCGGCTGCTGGACGACGTCGAGGCGGAGATGGAGGAACGGCCGGAGACGTACGAGGTCATCATCGTCGACGGGCATTCCGACGACCGGACCCGGGAGATCGCCGAGGACCACGGGACAACGGTCATCACCGACGACGGCGGGAAGGGGACCGCGCTCCGGGAAGGCATCGCGGCGGCGGACGGCGACACCGTCGTGACGATGGACGCCGACCTGAGCCACAAGGCGTCAGAGCTCGGGCTGCTTATCGAGGGCATCGACGCCGGGTACGACGTGTGCATGGGCTCCCGGTTCATCCAGGGCGGCGGCACCGCGGACATGCCGCTGCTCCGGTACCTCGGGAACCGGACGTTCGTGGCGCTGGTCAACCTGTTCTGGCGGACCGATTTCTCCGACCTGTGCTACGGGTACCGGTCGTTCCGGCGGGAACCGTTCCAGGACATCGCGCTCGACGCCCGCGGGTTCGACATCGAGGCCGAACTGTCCATCAAGGCGGCGAAGCACGGGCTGCGCATCCTGGAGGTCCCGAGCTTCGAGAAGGAACGGCAGAACGGTGACGCGAAACTCCGGACGTTCGCCGACGGGTGGAACATCCTCAGGACGATCCTGCTCGAGGCGTTGCCAGGACGGTGACGTCCTCGTTGCTGTACGCGGTCCGGCACTGGCAGAGCACCGCGATATCCTCGTGATCGACCCGGTGGTCGTCGCCCCGTCCATCCATGCTGTTCGAGGAGAGGTAGATGTAGGAGACGTTGTACGTGTCCAGAAGCGCCTGGAATTTTGTCGCTGACCCGTTCCGCATCGCATCCATGAACCGGCGGCGGTCCTGCAGCTGTGACACGTCGCCGGTGATGGACGTCGCCGGGAACACGACTGGGTTACCGGTGTACGCAGGAATCCACTGGGCGGGGCCGCCGATGAACGCGCCGGCCTCAACGTCGGTCACCGTGTTCAGCACCGCCGCGTCCTCCGGCACGTTCCGGTCCAGCCAGGCGATGGCGGCGCGGTCAGTGTCCGCCACGACAGGGTCCGACGCGAGCTCGTTTAGATGTCCGGCCACCGCGTACAGGCTGACCGGACTGAGTAGGAGGACGGCGGCGAGCAGCACCGGGACCTGCCGGCCGCGCAACGGGACGGTGGTATCGCGGAGGGCGGCAGCCGAGAGGAGGGCTATCGGGACGGCGAACAGGAATTTCACGCGGGACGGGTAGATGAACGCGTGAAACGGGAACGCCACCTGGGCGGCGGCCTGCACCGTGCTAAACAGGAGCAGTATCACGTACCACGCCACCCCTGCCACCACCGGCCATTCCAACCCCTGCCGGTTCCGGTACACCGCGGTAACTGCGGCGATAAGAAGGGCCGAGGCAAGCGGGTTGAACACGATGGCGAGGAGCGCCGCGTCCGGCGGGACGTGCCACCCGCCACTCCAGTTCAGGACGTTGACGTAGAACGGTTCGATGACGTGGAATATAGACAGCCCAGAACCAGAAAGGATATACGAGCTCTGGATAGCGAACTGTTCCGTGGCAGCCGCCGAACCGGACCCAAGGATCGGCCAGTAATACGGGAGGGACAGCAGCACCGGCAGAGCTGCCACAGCCGCACCGGCCTGGAGAAGCGTCCGTGGCATCGCATCACCAGTGTTCCGCGCGGCGACCATCTTCCTCACCGTTTCCGGCAGGAGGAAGAATCCTGCTACGATGAGTCCGAGCGGGTGGACCAGCACCGTGCCCGTCGCCAGGACAGCGAGGACCGGGGGCGTTCCCTTCTCCTCCCGGAGGAACCGTGCCGCGGCTGCGGCGAGGACGACGGCGAGAACGAAGCCGAGGTTGGCGGAGTTCATCCCTGCCACGAATGAGTAGGCGGGGAAGGCTGCAAGAAGTGCGACGAACCCGGCGACGACTGCCTTCCGCCGTTCGAGGTACACGTCCGCCAGGGTGAACACCGCAAGGGGGAACAGAGCGTGGATCAGTCCGCCGAAGACAAGGATGACACGGGGAACGGGGATACCAGACAGTATGTGGACCGCGGCAGTGATACTGGCAAACCCGGGCTGATGATGGAGCGCGATCGGGGCGAACGGTTCCCAGGTACCCGGAATCTGGCTTGCGGACGCGATAAGTTTGGCAAGCGTTCCTTCCACCGCTGGATCGGCAAACAATGGCGCATTCATCTTCGACACTGGGAGAAGCCGTGTCGCCACGGCAAGTAGAGCGATTCCGGAAATATACACCGAGTTGCGGTCGATAGTCAGTCGGTACTCCATCAGGTCCGGCTGACGATTGCCGAACAGCCAAATCACGATAAACATCAGTACATACACCATTATAGTGCCGGTGTTCAGTGGGATAGGGATAAATTTAGCGCCGTAAACAGCCGTAGCAAGCATCGCCGCGCCAAGCGGAACTGCAGCGATTCCACGGTTCCAGATTCCGTCGAACAGGTTGGTCGAAAGAATATATCCTGGGAGAAGCACAACAGCGGCTAGCGACACCACGATACGGGGAGCAACGATAGCCGCTAATAAAACAGGTGCAAACACCAGGACGTATCGGGAAAGGTGAGATCCTCGAAGTTCCATAGGGTACTGTGAGAGCGCTGGAACATAATAATGGTAGCCCTCAACGCCTGTTCAGATACAAGGCGGCCCGTGCGCGAACCACCAGAATCGGTTCTATGATTTGAACCAGGGATCAACGGTTGTCTATCCACTCACTGACCGCGCTCCGCCTCCTGACCTCATCAAACAGGATATATACTGTGCCCGTGATTGCCGCAGCCAGAGCTAGGCCAAGAAATAGCGTTTGTTCAATATTGGTGATAAGCAATGACCCTGGCGGTGCGTTGAATAATCTAAGGTTTCCGAGCACCAAAACAAGGGCGCCACCAACTCCGATTGCCGCGCCGAAGGTGCAGTGGAAGAGGATCCGCAGGTCGTTTCGGTCGTAGCTTTCATTGAGCAGGAAGAGGATGGAGAGCACCAGAGCTGTGACAAATGCCAGTGTGTTTAATCCGGCCTTTGCGACGAGATCCTGAGCCTGTACACTATAGTACGCCGTACCCGAAAAGGCCGCAACCGCTGTGGCTGATCCATACAGCTGCAGCCGCCGCCAGTCTATATCCAGTCTTGTGACAGCGTATGCAGTGAATACTGCGAGAAGCGGGATTATAGATGTCAAATATCTGATGTTAGTTGTCCACCCCGCACTGAAGTATATCCATGAGCCATAGAGGAGTATCAATAATGCTGATGACGACGCAGCCAATGCAACAAACCGCTGGTTGTCCTTGCGTCGCCATGCCAAGATAAATCCAAAGAGCCCTAGAGTCAGCGGCGGTGAGGATTGGAACAGAGCTGATTTATACTCGGCAAATTCGAAGTCCTGTACGTTCTGCTGTAATAGCTCCATGTCCGGGTCAAAACGAAACAGCATAGCAGGCACAGTGTCTACAAGGCGTGCGGGGTCAAAGGTAACCGCGATGTTCGGCTTGTTATTTGGTGGCAGCGCCTGGGGTCGCATATGGTAGGGCGTTGTCGCCACGCTGCCGAATGATGAATAGTGGAATGCTGCTGTGGGCGCGATAACCAAAAATAGAACTACGAGCGGGATGATACTTTTCCGTACAATCTGATATTCCCTATCACGAACGACCAACAGGGCCATGTGCCCTAATATCGGGAACATGAGCACAACGTCAGGATATTTTATTGTGAATATGAATGATGCAGCTGCGGCGACGAGTATAAACCAGCGCGTTTCATACCCATCAAGAAATCTCCGATATGCAATGAAGGCCACGACCGTGAGGAACGCGACCGGGACATGGGTCCAGGCCACAATTGCATGGTTCGCCAAAGGAGATATAACTACTAACAAGGCGGCGAGCAACCCGACCCGTTCATCCCCAAATACGTCATCCGCCAGTACATAGGTAAGAACCGCTGTAAGTGCAAACAATAGAACGTTGAAGCCGCGCATGCCGAGCAGGAGCCGTATATCACCATGCAACTGGGACATCGTCCCAACAGGTGTCGACGGTAGAAATACATAGAGAAGAACATATACCCCCGCAATAAGTGCGCCCCACAGCGCATGCTGCTTTGTAAGTGATACCCCGCCGCCAAGATTCATGCGTTGCATTTAGCATCTAAAGGTTTAAATCTTGTAGCTCCAAAAAAATATCTCATGGAACGGCGGCACCTGTTCATTATTTTCCTGGCAGCTGTGATTATAACTCTGCCGTTCCTCCGGGTGACCCCTCAGTTCTACACGAGTGATGCAAACGTGTATTTCCACACCTCGGCTCTTCTGCTGGAGGATCAGTCGTTTTCGACAGATGTCCCGCGGAAGGGATGGATTAAGTTGAACGAGAGTTATCATCCGGCGATGCCAATAGGATATAGCGTATTCTCCCTCCCGGTTTCTTCAATATTTTTACTCGACCCGGTCACCCCGCACGGCTATGCCCAGGTCGAATCTGGATTCGAGAGATCACCTTCCGGCAATGACTGGTTGTTGATGAGGGAAAATGGAACAATCGAAGTCCCAGGCGATGCGTCCCAAACCGTCCTTGTTTCATTCAAATCTCAATCTGCCGTTCGGAATGCCAACCAGATGATAATCGCGCAGGGTAACAGAATAATCAGTGTAACCAATTTCTCAAACACCTGGGAGACGAGACATGTGCCGATCACAATATTTGAAGGAGAAAACACGTTGAGTCTGCGAAGCTCCCGCTGCGAACCTGTTCAGCGATTATTACCTCTAATTGAATTATCTGGTTGCGGGAGTTTCCTACTCAAGGATATTTCTGTTGATGATTACAACCCCGGAAATCCCTCGGTAGTGAACATTCCGATCCCATTACGGGTATCAAACAATGGATCGATTATTACCATAGAAAACCCTAATAAGGACCCTGTACGAGCGCGGATGGCATTTAATGCATGGCGACAGCAGAACAGACCCCAACCCCTTACTCTTCATACAGGAAACCGAAACTATTCGTGGAGGATTCCCAGCTCAGGGAGGAGGATTGTCACACCTCAACTACTTTTAGATCCTGGGCGAACCAACGTGACCCTTTCTTCAGGAAGTCCATCTGACAGGTGTTCAGAGGGTAAGAATAACGGATGCGCACGTTTCGGTGTCTCCAAGGTAAGTTTTCACCGGCCGTTCGTCGATGATCAAGCGATGTTTACAGGTAACTGGTATCCTGAGGATGCTACCGGGCACCGGTGGGCATCTGGATCGTCAGGAATACTTATCACCGAGGACGCAGAAGCAATCTCCGTGGAACTCCGAACCTCGGCTGAGAATCGTGAGGTCGATATTTATCATAACGGAGAGCAAATCCGGTCAATCAGCCTGACTCCCACGTGGACCACCGCATCCCTGGACCTTCCGTCATCCGAGGAGCCGCACCATCTCCAGTTCGAGTTTAGCGGGAAATGTCTGACGCCGAAGGAGTTGAACCAATCAGATGATCTCCGTTGCCTCGGAATGGCTGTCAGAGATACAACTGTAGAATGATCTTCCGTCCCGGAGTCATCATCAATCACAGTTGCCTGAGCGCCTGGTTGATGAATGCGGAATCCCGCTGCTCGTGCGGAAGTTCGAAGAACGTTTCAAGTCTTTGGCAGCACGTTCGAAGCTGTTCCGACTCTGTACAGGTGATATCGAACCCCATTCTACGGTATTGATCAAGTGTTGCCTCCTTCTCGTCAACGAGCCCAACATGAATCCTGTCAACGCTAACATCAATTCCAAGACCTTCGCCACGAAGTAACTCAGTGCAAGGCGGACCATGCCGTGATAATGTTTCAGATTTACAGGGCGATAACGACACAGCCATGACGGCGTCATCACCGATGGCTCCATGCCTGGACGTAAACTTCTGCAGAACCTTGTGTTCAGCATGCAGCCAGTTCTCCCCTCTCTTCTCGGACACGGCGTATACCGTCTTCCCCTGGGATTCAAGTCCTGCAGCGACCGGTCCTTTATTGTCTATCGACGTCTCACGGAGGTGGAGAAGGGCATCCCGGAGGAGGCGATCAAATGTTGAAATATCCATCTATCGAGACCTGCATTAACTGGATTTTTAAATAAAATAATCGATCCCGGGCGGCTCCTCCTCGAAGTCTTCATCGATGAAAATCTCTAGAAATAGTTCAAGATTAACTAATGTCCAAAGATTCTTTCCCCAGCGGTGTGGCTGCCTCTGCACGATTGTCCGCGCTGATTCAGTGATAATATTGCGATCCTGGAGACGATCCGCGATTGCAAGAAGGATTGACGAATTATTCAAAACAACATTACGGGTCTGAGACGCCCATGAATCCCGGCCGCGACCAGTGACTTGTTGAGGAAGACGCTTTGCCCCAAGTTTTCGAAGAAGGTAGCGCGGCCGTCCATCCCGAAGATGCAACCGTGATGAGATACGATAACCTGTATCAAGAACTTGAGAATCAAGAAACGGGCTCATCAACCGGCGTTCTGGAGCAGGAAATACATCGCTCAGGAACCCGTTTATCAGAGATGTCCACCCATACTGGCTGCACGGATGGTGAATATTCTTGGGGGCTCGCACCCGTGATGTATTCCCTACATGCACGTCACTCGCGGCCCAGTTCTGTCTATCTTTTGGGCCTGAGTCGCGGAATGTCGTAAACGATTCGGCCGGGCCGCGGGAACGGAGAAGGTTGTACATCCTGTGCAGTTTTGACCGATTTCTCACTGGAGGGGTGGCGTCGTGGAACACGCGCGATATCGCCTGCCGCCGCGGCACGGAACTTAGTGCGTGTAACGCCACATAATCTTGCCGCCCCATAACAACTTCCTCAGCGCCTTGCCCCCATATCAACTCCGTGCGGTCGGTCAAGCTGTCGATGTGATACAGAGGTGAAACCCCCGGATCTTTCGAAGGATACTCGCGCCACCACAGCACCTTGGGTATTTGGCCGATCATCTCATCAGCCGACAGGATTTTCTCCGAATGATCGGTCCCTACGTGTTCAGATACGCTGTGAGCGTACTGTTGATCCTCACCGAATCCCACGGTGAATGTCGACACTGGACCAGACACCATCTCATCGAGATATGATGTGAGAAGTGCAGAGTCTATCCCGCCAGACAGCATCATCCCTATATCATCGCTCTGACTCAGACGACGGTTGATCGCCCCCTTGAGCGACTGTTCGACGGATGTAACGGCCGCTGGCAAATCCTCGATAGGCGGGTATTGCCTTGGCTCTCCAGCCGGCACAAGCGTCATCCCTGCCTCAGTCGTAATCGCAGTGGCGCCCGGAGGCAGTCTCCGAAGGCCTTCGAACAGCGTAAAGGGGGCTGGAACGTGGCCATACGTCAAAAGATTTCCGATGGACGACCTGTCAATCGATGGGTCGATTGCGCCTGCCTGCATCAGCCCCTTGAGCTCGGAAGCGAAAATCAGGTCGGAACCCATGAGACTGTAGAAAAAATTTTTGTTATTCGCTAATCCCGTGTCTAAAATCAGTTTCGACCGGTCACAGTCCAACAGGGCGAGCGCATAATCTCCCGCTAGTTCGTTGAAAAGATCCTCCCCCTGTTCCTCGTATGCCTGAGCTACGATTCGCTCAGTAGAATCATCGTCGCTGAAGGAAGTTTCGCAAAGTGCTTTTTTGTTATATACTTCTCCGTCTACCGCCACAATACGGTTTCCATCATCGAATCCGCAGGACTCAGAGGAGCGGACACCAAGGTGCATATCCTCAGCTGAGAATACTTCACAGCTCCTACCGGATCTCGTCATCGGACGCAGCATCGGTAGTATAGCTTCTTTCCCCGATTCTCCGTTCGGACTCCAGACACCGCTGATCCCTGCCATTTTCTCACCCTTCCCTCCGAAACCGATTAAGAGACACTACGATGTTCGCGCAACCGAGGATACATAAATATATGGCGAGATATGTTCGTATGGATTTGAGGCCGTCGAACTGGCTCATAGAGTCTATCGCCTTACCGCTTCAACGTGCCCGTATTCGTCGGGACCGGTGCCGATCTATGGACCGGCTCTCAGATCACTTATACATCGGCGATCTGGTAGATGCTCGCCAGGAGAGCCGGCACGACGAACTGGGAATTGAGACGGTCGTGACGCTGACTGCAAGTTCCACAGCTACCACGGATATCCACCGTCCGTTACGAGACGGATGCAATGCACAGACAATGTTTGATAGTGCTGCGTCGGCAGTGGTAAGAGAAATCGGCAATGAGAGAAAAATTCTCCTTCACTGCGCCGCAGGTGAGAGCAGATCCGTAGCCGTCGCGACAGCTGTGTTCGCTCTTCGAGATGACTTAGTGATAGATGACGCACTGCAAAAAGTCAAATCTGGGTCCGGCGACTACACTGGCCGACCAACCGCCAATCCAGACGAGAGACTGATGCGATCAGCGTCGAGGTATGTAGAATCAGCAGGGGGTCGATGCCACAACATATTTCAGCTGAGGCCTCCAACCACAATCCAATGAGGTGAATAGGATTTTGAAATCACTTGTTACCGTCAAGACTCCAGAAGAGGCAGCCAATATTGCGGATACACCGCCTGATATCATCGACATCAAAAATCCTGGTGAAGGTTCGCTGGGAGCGCAACCAGCGCATAGGATTGAGCGAATCATGGACGCAGCGCCTTCTACAGCTAGTACCAGCATCGCTGTTGGGGACGTCCCGCATCTCCCGGGAACTGTTAGCCTAGCGGTGCATGGTGCACTGCAGTACAACCCCGATTACATTAAGGTCGGTTTGAAAGGACCAGAAACGATTGAGGATGCAATAGAGCTTCTCAGAGCTGCCAGCGAGGGTCTGAATGGATCTTCAACCAAGCTCGTTGCCGGCGGGTACGCCGATCACAAACGGTTTAACTCCGTCAACCCGGTCGACCTCCCCACGATAGCTACCAAATCGGGGGCTGACGCAGTGATGATTGATACTGCGGAGAAAGATGGCAAAACGCTGTTCGATCATACAGAGCCTCAAACACTCCAGGAAATCGTGGAGGAAGCGAAACAGCAGAATCTTACGACTGCGGCTGCTGGGTCACTGGACATCGAACAAGTTGGTAAAATACGTGACATCGGATTTGATATCTTTGGTGTCCGCGGCGCTGTGTGCACAGGCACAGATAGAGAAGCTTCGCTTGACCCGGAAATCGTTAGGGAAATGCTAGGCCGACTTGATCAGTAAAAAATGAGAGGGGAAATTTTTTCTCCAATATTCTGGTAAATTCATATGTCTTAGATTTTTATATTATGGACTCAATCGTTGTCACCTAATCTACATCGGTGTACAAAATAACTAGGTTTACCTAACGCACCGGACATAATTCCTAATGTGAAAAGTATTCCACCTAAGATAGTAGGCCGAATTTTAATATCATAAGCGTCACTAAGGAATTTGTTGGAGTTTGCAGTTAATTGCGTCGAGCGGTAGTCATGGCTCTCATCTTCCAATTAGAATCCCATTTTTTCCATCAAACTCTCTAGTGCTCTTGGCGTGTAATAGTAAAAGTGTCTGGGAATATCGTACCCCTGCCAGTACTTTGGAAAAAATTTTTCGAAATAAGGCGTCAATATTTGAACATTTTATGACCACAAATCCTTCCGAATCTAATATCCGTTTAATTTCTTTGAGGGCCTGAAACGGGTTCTTGATATGTTCGAGAGTCATCTCCATCAATACCAGGTCAAATTCGCCAGCTGAAAATTCCGGTTCCGTATCAGTCAGAGTTCCTTGTAGCAGCTCGGCGTTAGACTTTTCAGCAGCTTTCTCAATAGCATCCTCGTTCGAATCAATTCCCACCACATCCCACCCATCGCTATCTAACTCCGCCAGCCTGTACCCTCCCCCGAATCCTATTTCTAATAGTCTACCTTTAGTCTGAGGAAGCAGTAGATTCGGGGAGAATTTGCGTTCGTACCAGCATCGAAATCGCAGGCTGTATTCACGCTCCCTTATTACTGAAAAATAATCATAATATTCTTCGGGATAATACTTCTGGAGATTATCAGGTTGAGGAAGTCGCTTACCGAACCCACATGCTGAGCACTGAAAAATCGAAAATCTCCGGTCCGGTGTACTGGTAAATACGCAATCTCTCCCAGAATAGGCTACTCGCATTGGACTATCGCATATCTCACAGTTCATATTACAGCAATAATCCAGCTATAAAATAAAAAATCAGTCGGTACATTACAATCAGAAATTTCCTAATTTAAACGGGCGCCTAATTTTTTGTGGTTAAATCATTCTGTCCTATTACCAGTGCACTTTATCACCTCAGTATACGAAAATCTTTTGGTTTTACATCGCCTCTTCATATATTCCGTTTCCCACTGGTTCAACTGATATTTAGACCGCACGTTATCCAGAACGAACCATACAGACTTCTCACCCCTCAACCATGCTGTAACATTGCACTGTCGCTTGTCTATATTACAAGACAACGATTGAATCGAGTTATTTCCGTTTCCACGATATTGATGGCTGAAATCATATCCATACCTAAGACGTGTAATTGGATCGGCGCGTTGCAAATAATACAGGACAGGCGCGACATGCGATACAAACATGGAAGCAACTAGCTTATTTGGAACCTTTCCTTGCGTTAAGATATGATTGACTGGCTGTTGCCAATTTTTCGCATCATTATATCCGACGGGATGGCGAGAAAAGCAGAACAACGGCCTGTAATGCTCTCCACTACAAACAATCGACGATGTCTGCTTGAAATACTCCTGCGCTCTAATCCTTGACTCGAGCCCTCTCATCCCTGTAATAATCAGCAGTTTAGTATTGACCGTATTGAAAATAGATTTACCGATCTCAACCGTGAACTCATGGTATCCTTCCGTTGTCACCGCCACTACATTTCCAGTCGCGATAAGTGGGAAATGAAGCATCGACACGACTGTAAATAAGGCCAATAAGATGTAGCCTAAATTTTTCCATCCGTTCAGTTTCTCTATACCATAAGCGGCTAAAATGAACATTGGCGGTATGAGAAATGAGTGTGAACGGACCGGCGAAATCCCTATTTTCTGGTAGAACGGATAGACGATGAAAATCAATACGCCAAATACTGAAGCAAACAGGGCGATTGGATACCACAGAATACCCCTTTTCTCCGTCGCACTGAAATATACGCCAACACCTGCCAGGAAAACAGGGAGGAACAGGTTAGATAAATTCCCGTAATATCTCAGGAAATCGATTCCTTTCGCTGCATACGAGGCAATACCAAGAGAGACTATCCATTCGATTTGCCTCGACAGAAATTCCGAGAGCGCGGATACCACAGTGACCGGGTTCTGGATGGATACTTCTCCTCGGAAAGGATTTCTTCCCGTCCGTGCGCCCCCAGTAAAGTTCATGAAATAGATGATATATGCGGCAGCAGATCCGATATTTATCGCACCCCAAGCGGCCCATCGCCGTCGATATCTAAATTTTTTGATCTCCGAGATGTACCGCCAAATAAGTGTTAGAGCTACCAACGGTATGAGTAAAACATTGAGATAGTGGAGACTTATTGCGAGCACCGACCCTGCTCCCGTCGCCCAGATATACTTTTTTTCTCCGTGACGACAGTATTTGATGAGGACATATGCGACTGAGACGAAGGCAAGGATGCCGATAGAGTGGGGAAGAGCTTGTCGTGAGTAGAGAAGATGATTAGGCGATACTGCGATTAGGAAAGCGGCTATCAGGCCCACCTTCTCATTATATATAGAGGCGCCAATTCGATAGCATACATATACTGTCGCGACACCGGCCAATACTGCTACCATCCTAAAATGTACTGCCGACGGAACAGACTGGACTATATGATACGGAATAGACATCAGATGGATAACTAGCGGCGGTTGTCCAGCAAATACACGCTCAGAAAGCGGCCATACAGGGAGCAATGCGCCTTTAGCTATCTTCTGGCCCATAACGGCGTAAACGGCCTCATCCGTCCACATCGGTCGACGACCAAGATTCCATGCCCGCAGTACGAGCGCGATGATAACTATACCGGAGATAAAAACACGGGTCGAATGATTGAAAACTGCTGCTTTAAATTGGTCGTAACGATTCTTGACCAGTTTGAAAAACTGAACACCTCGGAATCGCAAGGCACGAACGATTGACCTATTCATAAATCGGTGTCCTCCTCCGTTTGTATGTACAGCGAAGATATTAGCGTGAATTCAGCGTTCCATCTTCCACATCCTTTACCTGCAGCGTCAGCCAGAGCGGCCAACTGCACAGTTTCACCTGCGAACCGGGATACGTCCATCGTAATCTTTCTTGGTTTATCTCCTACAATAGTTCGATTGTAAACAGGGGTGCTTCCCACATCATTCTTTGCCACTGCAAGTGTAACAAGACTGTTAATACAGCGACTTTTCGTGGACCGCCATTCAGAAGCAGGATTCCTAGCCTTTAAAACAGCGGTCAGCGGTTCACCTGATGGAAGCTCCACAGTTTGTCTGATTGCAGAGTCAACTGAATTCCTCCAATTACCTCCCGTCGGATGAAGCACTACTCGGTTGCCAGCATCTAAACTTGTGATTCCCGCGCTCCCATCAATGTGCCAGGGACCAACTTCATCGGTCGCCAACCAACGCACCCGTTCACCATCCTCAGGAGATCCGAGATCCTGGAATGCTGACAAATTAGGATCTTTAGATACAATTTCTTGTGATGACAAATTATCGCCATCAGAAACTTGGGGGGAAGAATTTATCGCTGCAATAGCGCCGAAAGTAATAACCAAAACCGCCAAAAGTGGTATTGAAACCCTTTCAAATCTCTCAACTACCATAGAACTACCTGGTGAATTCTATCCTCTAAAACATACTGATTTTTTCTAACTGGCCGCAGTCAATCTCACTCTATGACTGCAAGCTTAGGAGGGTGAAAGCCGCACTATCCCGTGTGAGTCACCAAGGATCCAGAGGCTTCCGTCATGAAATTCGACATCCCGCAGGCGAGCGGATATACCAGGCGCCTCAGGTATGTAGAAAATTGAGTCATTATCAACCTCTCCGTTTTCAATATCGAAACGATGGAGATGATTGCTTCTGAGGCCAGCGACGAAAAGATCTCCGTACCATGGGTGGTCAGAGTCGTCTACAAACGTCATACCGCTCGGGGCCAGCGTCCAGTCATCGCCGGAACAGGCTGCCGGGGATGTGGCCTCATCAAACATGAGAGCCATATCCGCTGGCGTAACATTAACGCGGCGAACCTTAGAATCAACCTCATCTATCGTTTGTTCCAGTTTTGAACGTATTCCCGGACTACATTGCTCCGCCTCATTTCTGCCGCTCATGCTTTCCAAGCAGTCGATTGTCTGGGTAATCTCACGGTCCGATAATTCGGCCAATTCTCCATTGTAACTTCGGCACTGCTTGATAGGCCATCCATACCATTCACCTTTTTTAAGGCGGTTTATCTCGTCGTTTCTCCAGTCACTGTGCTCAGAAGACCATGCATTACCCGACTGAGGATTCCAGGCCAATCCTTGCGGGTTCCTGTGACCTCTCGTATACACCAGAGAATCCTTGAACGGATTTTTCGACGGGATTGACCCATTCAGGTTGACTCTCATTATCTTTCCGTTCATATACTTTTTATAGAAACTATGCCACCCGTTTCCCGCGTCCCCCACAGTGAACCAGAGATTGTCATCAGGACCGGTTTCTAGCCGACCGCCGGTATGCATGGTATCACCGGGGATTTGATCAACGAGCACCGTCTGATTAACAAGCTTCCCATTGTTGACCTCAAACCGTGATATCCTACTTTTGACGAAAAATCTTCCGGATCGTTGGTCATAATTGAACCGCTCCCATTCCTCTCCTACCTTATCATACGTGTAATATAAGTACACCCGCTTGTTTTGAGAAAAATTGGGGTCGATTGCCAGCCCCATCAACCCTGCCATCTGACGATTGTAAACATCAATATTTCCAAGTATGTGCAACGTACTACCGTTATATTTGATTAGGCTTCCATTGTGTAATGTCACCAGAAATCCTCGATCGTTGGGAAGGGGTTCGAGATCCCACCCATTTGGAATTTTAGAGGTTACGACTGTTTCGCTATAGGTCGCGTTTGCGGTGGGAGCCATAACATAATTGACCGGGTCAGTGATCATTGAGACATTGTTTAAATTATGCGTCGTGCAGTCACAGTCAGCTGATGGAGATGAGCCATACCATTCAGAACAGTTGACAGGCCGTTCGGAAATAGTGGTCATCCTGCAGAAAGACCCACCATCAAAACATTTTAGAACGGAATTTTCCCCTTTTCCAGGCGGCTGGCACGTGCTCACAGTTTCAGGGGCATCCACCGTTTCAGCGGAATTTGTTGAAAACGTAGATCCCATGAACAGAGACACGCCAATACCGGCAACAAGGGCCATTAAAAACAGGATTAGAAATACAACAGCCCGATTTTCATCACCATTCATCGCGAATATTTTTCGCCTTTGAAAAAATTAAACATAAACCTGATGGTGATATGATGTCGACTGATTGCTAAGGGAAAGGCTTATAAGCAAACAGAATTTTACAATAGAATGATTGATATGTATTTTGACCAGAAAGACTTCCTTGCGATTTTCGTTATTTTAGCTGTCGGGGGAGCTGCTGGCTATTTCCTGATGGATGGTGGTCTGACAACCCAAAGAGGAGATGCGTCTGATAATAATGTAGTCAGAAACTCCGATTTCATTTACTCTGAATCAAGACTTGCGGGGGTACAGCCGCCCTATTTCTTCAGCAAATTCCAATCAGCACCTTGGAGCGGAACTGCTGCATATAATCCTGAGTTGACTCCTCCTCGCGGCGACAAGAAGGGCATGATTACCATGAACGCTCCTGATGGAGAAAGGGTTCGCGTCTTTCAAACAGTTAATTTACCTGAAAAAGAAAATCTCGAAGCTCAAGCAGTTGTCCAAAATATCGCGGGTAAGACCGACTATTCTGAGTACTCGGGATGTACTGCGGATTCAATTATCGAAATCTTTGCCAGTCCAGGCGGTGATGAGGGCGTCCGTAGGGATCGAGTGATTACCCCCAGTAGTGGGTGGACCACCCTAACGGCTAACTTATCAGCCTTTAGCGGCCAGCAGGTACTGCTAGGAGTTTCTGTCATCGCCGGCGGCCCCCGCGGCGACAGCTGTGGTGAATGGGGAGCCATCGACCAAATTACTGTTGAGTAAGCGAGTCTCGCCGATCCGGCTGTAAATAAATCGGGAAGTACCTTTTTTGTTCTTCCACGTGTAGTTCTTATCTAATGGAGCCTTAATGACGTATGAGCGATGAACCAAAGAGAATATTAATCGAAACTGACGCCGGTGTCGATGATTTCCTGGCACTCACCTATCTTGCTAATGCAGACTGTGCAGAAATTGTCGGTATAAACACGGTCCCCGGGAATGTGGGTCGAGAACAGGTATTACAGAATGCTGCGTATATCGCCGATGCACTCGACCTCAATATTCCTATAAACAAGGGGGTTGTCGATCAGCAAGGACCTGAACACGATAGTAGGGACATCCACGGAGACGACGGACTCGGCGGCATAACATTTAACGGAACCGATTGCGACGTCTACGGACTCTCTACAGAATTTCTGTTCAATAATATGAACGATGGAATCGATCTACTCGTAATAGGTCCCTTATCCAATATCGCGCGAGCGATAGACAAGCACCACAGTTTACTACAAGGGTATCAAACTGTTACAATCATGGGTGGCGGCATCGGGTATGGCAACACCCCGCATGGCGCTGAATTCAATTTCTGGAAAGATCCAAGAGCCGCAAAAAAAGTTCTTGATGCACCGGGTGAGCAGAGACTTGTTACAGGCGACATCTGTCAGTCACTGTATCCCCCCCTCGGCGGTATTAGTAGGCGGGCGGTGCTACAGACAATCAAGCACGTTATACCCTCATCTTGGCTGAGCACAGGTACCTATCCGCCAAGCTTGATGGTCTACGAATCGGTTCGAGGCCACATATCACAGATATTTCCCACCTCATACAGAGGTGTTCTCTTTGACCCAATTGCTGCTGCCCTTTGCCTTCACCCAGAGTTCGGAAATACAGAACTGAAACAGGTAACATTAGATCCCGAGAGAACACAGTTTGGAGGTATTACCTCGACAGATACCGCAGATTCTACTACTGACGGTGTAGAGATGTATAGCGAAATCGCCGAACGCCGTATCATGGGTGACTTATGGGATAATATTGTCTAAGGGCTGTTTAAGCAAGATGTGGGTTAAAATACTGTTAACATAGCACGTAAGATAACTATCGATAATCAGATTCAGCTGCTCTCTACATCACAGCCAGTAAAATTACGTAAATTGCGCCCTCAAATGCAGAATAGAACTTATGCCAAGAGCCTCTTATAGTTTGCACGGCGTCGGGATCAGTTCCGATATCGATGAGTGTATAAAGCCGCAAAGCTGTGAATCCTACCGCTACTGCACTTATCGACGCCGGCAGGGTTGCAACGAAATACAACAACAGTCCAAGTAGCGCAGGGATGGTTAGGGCGATCATCCCTATTTTAACAGAGGTTTCCCGCCCAAATACGTCGACCAATGAATGACTGCTCTCTATCTTATCGTGCTGAAGTTGATGTGCGATCTCGAAGAATGCCATGTAGAATGTGAACATCACCGCGAAGAATATTCCTGTGGTTTCGAGACGTCCTGACGTAACCAGATAAGGATGAAGGTATATTATCAGTCCGAGCGGGATCGCGTTCAGCACCAGAGAGGAGGCCCAGTGCATCTTCAGTCGCGGCGGGCCCTGGTATACGTAGAAGAGGGCGGCATATCCCAGAAGAAGTAGTGTGAATATCCCTGAAACCGGTAAAAAGAGCGCCGCCAAGAGAAGAGGTATGTGGCCGTAAAAATATATTTTCCAACGAGGCGTCCCGTGCTCTAATAGCTCCTGTATGTAGTTATTTTCTTTCCAATATCTGGCGTCGTAATAGTTATTCATACTGAACGAGTGGAGCTGAACAAGGAACACCTGGACCAACGCAACAGCGGCTGAAACCACGTTTCCAGCGCCAACACCTGCACTTAGAACACCGACTACCGCGATCCCCATATTTGGATACCAATCAGAAACCCTATAGAAACGCTTCAGATTCAAGGGCGCTCTCCATTCTTTGTTCCTACTACTGAATTATTAAATCTTAGGTGTATTTCCGGCATTTTTTCCGTCTTCAGAGCCGGTATACTGGGCCGGGAATCAGAATTCTTCAAGACGTCCAGAAAAATTGGGGCTGATATAGACACCGAATAGATTCCTCTTTAGACCTCTGGAAGAATGAGAGTCCCCTGACACGGCTCACCGCGTATCGCGCTCGCTACACGACCAGGATGGCGTGATGAGACTATTGATGCCTGGACTCCGTGACGAATGATAACCTGCGGCAAGACCGGATCCACCACGTCTGTATCACTGTCACGTACCTCGGCCGCTCCAATCTCACCCCGGAGTTCACCATCCTGGGTTATCCCTTTGACCTGCTTAAGAAGTATCGCAGCGTCTAATCCAAAGTAGGAGGCTGCCCACACAGAAATTGAATCAGAAGTCACCGCCCACGACACAGGCAACGGATTTTTCTCTTTTAGAATGTCGTGCGGAAGTAGTACAGGGATTTCGTCTTCCCTCCACGCACTCTCGATTTGGTTCGCAAGGCTGACGGGCACAAACCGCTGAGATCTGGACGCCAGTACCTCACCGTTAATGTCCATACACCTGATAGCAGCCCAGTGGCACAGCGAGGCCGGTAAGTCATGGGATGTATCCAATCGTCGTATTTCATCGACAAGTCCTCCTCCCCCTGCTACCAGTATTAGCTGTTCGTCAACAGCCTCCAGTTCTTCCACTACGGGGCCGAGCACATCTGAATCACGCAAGGTCGCTCCTCCTACGTTTACCACCGCCTCCAATTACCTCACCTCGATCGCGTTCTCGAGGCGCTGGATGCCTTCCGCCACATAGGCCTCTTCAACGTTGAGCGGCGGGGCAAGAAGGAGAACGCGTCCATCATTGGTCGTTCCGGCAAGAACACCGTTCTGTGATGCGGCCGCCCGCGCATCGGCGGCAGTTGAATCCTCAAGCACGACGCCAACAAGCAATCCTTTCCGTCGAACCTCTCGCACACCGTCGATACGAATCAGCTCCTCCTCGAGGGTATCCCCGAGATTCTCCTGACCCGTAGAAAGTCCTTCGTCCTGTAAAATGTCGATATTCGCCTGCACAGCTCCAACAGCTGCGGGAACCCAGCCAAACGTTGAGTAGGCGCTCATTTTAGTGGTAGACATCTCCTCCCCGATATCTGGGGCCATGATAGCCCCACCAGCGGGAGCGTACCCGGAACTCATCCCCTTTGCGAGCGCCATTATATCCGGAGTCACGCCATAGTGGTCGGCGGCAAACATTTTCCCTGTCCGTCCAAACCCGTTCGCTACCTCATCCAGTATCAGAAGTGCATCGTTCGCATTACAGATTTCACTCACCCGTTCATAGTGATCATTCGGCGGAATAACGACTCCCTGATGGGTGAGAACTGTCTCTGAGAGGTATGCAGCTACGTCCCCCTTCGACATCCGCTCCGCAAACTCGTCGTACCACGCATCTGTAAAGTCTGGAACTGGTACCCGATCAAACCCCGGATCTAACGGAGTGAATGGCTGTCCTAGTTCATCATATCCTGCACTCATCGCACCATACGCTGTCCCGTGATACGCCAATTCGTTACTTATTATGGTGTCTTTCCCAGTGTAAAGCCTTGCAGCCTTGATTGAAATCTCTACAGCTTCGGTGCCGCTGGGCACTCTAAACGTTTGCCGAAGATTGCCAGGTGCTAGCTGAGCTAGCCGCTCGGCCAATTGCACAGTTCGCTCGTCAATATAGGACGTCTTCACGTAGGCCGCCTGTTCGGCATGTTCCGCCATGCGAGAGATAATCTCCTCACGCCCGTATCCTGCATTGACAACGCACCACCCCGCGATAAGATCAATAAATTTTCTACCCTCCTGAGAAACCAGATAATTCCCCTCAGACCCACTCACCTTCATACTTTGGTAATATCCTGGTCGTCCTACGTATTGCTCGAATTCACTCTCACTAACCATAGATAGAGTTGTGCTTGAGAGATTAATACATCTTTCGACCTTCAGTGCCTTAGATCGTAGAATTTTTAGGGGCAGGGCGCCCGTTCTTTGTGACCGAAACCTGTCTAAATAATCGGTAGAGATGCCTTCTTTGGGAGGGAAAAATTTGATTCATCATGAAACGTAGGATAATTTCCTCTACCGACAATGGAAGATCCAGACATAGTCAAGCACGGTCTTGTTGCAGGAGTTCTGCAATTTCCTTTTTTCGTTTGAGGTGAACTGCCATGCAAACCTGTCGGCCGTTACAACTATCCAGAACGGTGTGTCGTTGTCCACCGCACGTGAAATGTTGCAGCCTCGGTGTCCGATATTACAGATCAGGTCGGTCACAGAAACCGGTGAATCCGAATAGTAGCGAACAGGACCCGCTCGGGACGCGTATACGGTCTCACCCTCCTGTATCTGTGCATCAAGATACGCTGTCACGTTATCCCAATCCAGCGCGTCGTTGAATCCGACTGGATGGCGATTAAAGCAGAAGAGCGGCCTGTAATACTCGCCAGTACAGACGATAGACTCTGTCTCAACGAACATCTTCGGCAAATACACATCATAAGAGAATTCGACGCTAACGTTCGGCGCAACCAGCCCGTATTGTAGTTCTTGCAAGGATTGATCCTGATCGAGGTCGGTATCAACGGCCACGTACACTGAGTCGACTGTGTACATGGCGTTACGCACCATACTTCCCCCGATATCTGGATTGACAACGCCTATTCCCATCACCGCCGGCAAATGGGTGAGATAGGTAAGTAGCAAAAGAACTGGTAGAATCCCGAAACCCTGGCTGCGACGGTATAGGAGAACGCTGCCTCGTGCGGCCAGCAGCAGCAATGGGATAACAAGGAACGGATGAGACCGAACCGGATCCAACCCAGTGGCTCTGTAAAGGAGGACGACACCAGTTAGTATCGCAGCAGTTATGAGAATCCACAGATACAGGATGCGTGAGCCAGCAGCCGGCCCATCTGGACTATCCCTCCATGCTCTGCTAGGGCGGCCTGCGTCTGTTACAGGAACAAGCGCCAACAGCGGCGGTAAATAAAGGAACGAGGGAGAGAAGTAGAACGAGATAAGACGCCAGAGACCGCCGCCCACAGTCGCTATTTCAGTCCGAAGACCAGAGATAAATTGAAACACTGATGTCCTTGAGCGACGGACAGGGTTGAGCATCGTGGCGGGGTATGCATTGACAATATTCCAGATACCGTGGATACTCGTTGCAACGACCAACGCAATATACCCCCCTAACAACGATCGTTCTCCCGTCAAAGACTGTCGCCATCCCTGCTCAATGTAAAATATGGCGGGAAAGAGCAGTAACAATACCGCGGCCATATAATGGGTTGATACAGCCAGCAGTGCTGTTCCAGCCGCTGCCCCAATCATCTTCGTTTCTCCTGTCTGAGCTGCCTTGACCGCAAGATAGACTGATGAAGCCATCAAGAATACGCCGAGGGCAGTTGGATGCACTTGTCGACTGTAGAGAACATGATTACTAGACACCGCTAAGAACGCGGCAGCCATCAGACCAGTATTCTCATCATAGAACCGTCTACCAAGTAAATAGATTATGAGACCTGTCAGGGCGCCGGCGAGGGCGCTCAGGAGTCTCAGCGCTGCCTCTCCAGGGTCGCCGGCAATATACGCCAGGGTATTAAGGTGGAAATAAACCGGAGGGTGACCGGTTAAAGGTCTGCCGGTTTCAAGGTACCGCGGAATGACGCGGGGCTGCTCAACCAGTTCTGCTGACGTCTCTGCCCACATCGCCTCTCCGGCCCACAGGGGCGACCCGCCTAGATTGGCTATGCGGACGCCAGCTCCGACCAAAAGTATCAACAGAAGAAGGGCACGTACCGTGTCATACCTATCCACGTAAGAACTGCTATGACGCAACTTCCTGATGCACGAATTCAAGCGCGCTCTCACCCTACACCACCGCCTACAAGAACAGGAATAACCTGTTGTGTTGATTGACCAGCCAGTGGGATGGAGAGCACAATGAGGTATACAAGGCCCTCTACTGTCCCAAACAACCGCTCCCTGCAGTCCCCTAACTCAAGAGGGCTGAGGCCGTTTAGACGAACGACCCGAAGAAGGTTAAATAGGGACGCCACGACGAGTAGGACGGCGATCTCAGGGAGGAATAGCGCCGTCATAGCAGCTACGATAGAGACAGCTAAACACCCGATTTTCAAGATTTTATGCAACTGCTCAGGACCGATAATAATTGCAAGGGTGGATCTTCCGGCAGCCTGGTCCTCGTCAAAGTCGTCGACCTGGTGTAACAGTTCTGCCAATATGAAGAACCATGTATAGACGAGTATCAGAATCACTGTCGCTGGTGTAAGGGGACGGGATGATGCCCCGACCAGAATAAGTAGTAGTGCTGAAATGACATTAGTGATTGTCCCTAGCACAGGTCGGGCTGTTAACTGGAACGGGGGAGCTGAATACTGTATCGTCAACAAGACAAACCCGGCAGCAGCCACTGCTACCCGTGGAGGCAGCGTCCATAGCAACAGAACAGCTGCCACCAGCGGCAGGATTGCTACCCCCGTCGCCGCCTCCGGCTGATCCCGATACAGCTCTCCTAACCTAGTTGACTCATTGGTGTATCTGGCATCGCAAATATCATTAAACGCAAAGGAAAACGCCAAGAGAAGCGCTGATGTTGCAGTTGCGGTGACAAGGTGAGCTGGACGGCCGCCAGTGGTCAACCATCCAAGAACTGCAAGCCCTACCGCTGATTTCCAATCTCGTACGCGGTAGAGCTGTGCAGTTCGGGATAGGAACTTACTGATTTGTACAGGCGCCACATCGGATGGTTATTAGGTCACGGTTTAAAATGTGCGTTCGACCAAAAAATCGACGACATCACACACCTCCTTGAACCCATCAGCCGAAACATCGCGAAGGTGTTCACGGGCGTCATCGATCAATCTCTCGGCCGTTTTTTGGGCTTCCTCAACCGCTGAAGCCTGTTCCATCAATTCAATACCTCTGTCTACCTGCGCATCGGTGGTTGCGTCACGCGGCATGTCAAGTATATCACCCAGAGCTTGTTTATCGGCCTTCGATAATCGCTGAAACGCGTGAACAACGATAAGCGAGCGTTTCCCCTCCCGTATATCATTTCCGCGACGCCCGCTATCGTTCTCCTTGATATCAATGACGTCATCTCGTATTTGAAATGCCGGGCCGATAAATCTTCCAGCCTGTTCCAGTCGTTCAACCACATCACTGTCTGATTGCGCTATTACCGCAGCTCCAGTGAGCGAGGCTGTTAGAAGTGCACCGGTCTTTTTCCGAGCCATCTGCATATACTCCTCTTCTGAAACCGTCATGCGGTTGCGAAACGAGATATCCATTGCCTGCCCATCGATAACGGTCCGCTGGGCCTCATTGTATATCTCAAGCAGCCGCAGACACTTCAACGTTCCGAACCTGTCACGATGGTCTAGTATATGCCGGTATCCTTCAGCGAATAGTGCTTCTCCGATCCCAATTGCCTGTGGCTTGCCATATTGTTTCCAGATCGATGGTTTACCGCGCCGGAACTCGTCACCGTCCTGGATATCATCATGCACAAGCGTCGCATTGTGCAAGGATTCAACAGCCTGTGCGAACACTTCAGCCTCCATTTGATCTCCATTGAGCGCATTGCATGTACGTAGACAGAGCAACGTTCGAAGTCGTTTCCCACCGGATACTGCATGTTCTAACCCGTCACGCAACTCACCGCTTTGACACCACGTAAACGAATCTCCTTCCCAAATTTCATCCAACTTATCGGAATCCAAAGGTTATTCCACCTGCTCCCATATGTAAGGCTTCTCACCGTTCACGAGATACCGTAGGACAGCGTCACCACGGCAAATAAGTTCCACACCGGCAACCAATGCTAGCCGCCAGTCATAGCCCTCCTTCCGCATATATTCCCAAAGACTTCGAAACAATAATCCGTTCCGTACCGATGGCGCACAGTACCCCTCCTTTGAAAGAAGGTCTAGGTGGCCTAGGAAGACACGACGCCGCTGTCTGTACAGTTGGGCGAAGGAATCAGGCGGGAAATTTTGGACCACTGCATCCATTGCATACACCTTCTCATATTCTTGTTCCAAACTCTGAGCAATATACTCCTCATCAGCGACACATTTTTCTGGAATATTTCTGATTACGTTCCGGAATGCGATAAGTTCTCCTGCCTTAGGCTGTCGTTTGGAAAGATAATGGTGGATGTCCCACACAGATTGATTGTACAATCTTGTCACACCTGAAATATCATCGTTCGGTATCGGACGGGAAGTGGCGACACCTACCGCCTCGTCACGGAACGGTTCAAGAAGCGCGTCAAGTGTCCCATCCTCCCAGCGAAGATCTCCACTCGAAAGCACGACAATGTCAGAAGAAATCTTTTCAAGTCCTTCGCGAATCGCCGCCGACTTCCCATTCCGGGATTCTTCCTCAATTAGCGTCACCTCATCATATCCCCGTACGATTTCAATGGTGCTGTCGGTGCACCCTGACGCTACAACCACGACATCCTCCTGAGCAAACAGTTCAGGAGTCTCAGACTCCATGACGCTGTCCAAAATGTCGCCGATGGTATCGCTCTCGTTGTGGACCGGAATGAGAACTGAATAAGTATTCATAGCGGTTAAAAGGCATTAAAATCTTTTTCTTTCTTTCCTTTACGGTATAGATAAAAGTTCTGCGGAGATAAATCCAGGTATGCCTGATTCATACGAAAGTGTTGTGCTAAAAGTTGGCGGCAGTATAATAACTGACAAGTACTCTGATTCGCCGCAGCCTGACCGGAGGATGATGCAGCGGGCAGCGGAGGAGATAACCTCCTTCGATGACAGTATTGTACTGGTCCACGGGTCGGGGTCGTATGGCCACCCTGCTGCGTCAAACACAGGTTTGTGGACCGGGATAACATCTACCCAAAACAGACAGGATTTCGCCCGCATCCAGCGGCTGCAAAACGAGCTCAATTGCATTTTCACAAGCAAGCTTCAGGAGGCAGGAATTCCTGCCTTTCCCGCTCAGCCGTCAACAGCTGCCATGATGGTCGAAGGACGGTTGGACAATTTTTACACTAAGGCTATTTGCCCGCTTATTTCTCAAGGAATAGTTCCCGTTCTCTTCGGGGTTCCGGCCTATGATGAAAAGAAGACGGCAGCAGTGTTATCAGGCGACGTACTGGCCGCAGCGATGGCTCAGGAGATCGACGCAGATATCGTGCTCCACGCAACTGACGTTGACGGTGTTTACGACCGAACCCCTGCGGAGGACAATGCCACGAAGCTAGATACGATAGAATCATTCGACAGCTCAGTATTCAGTCCATCGGCGCGCTACGATGCGAGCGGGGGAATGGAAAACAAGGTTCGTTCACTGTTTGAATACGAGCAGCAAGGGCATATTTTCTCAGGAACCACGGAAGGAAATATCAGGGACGCGTTAGATGGAGAGACGTTCGGCAGCGTCATAGCCCCACAGGAATGATACCATGGATATTTCGATAGTTATCCCTACCTATAATGAATTTCCCAACATCGAAGACCTGATTGGCTTGGTCGAGGACGCGATTGATGGAGAGGATTACGAAATTATCGTCGTGGACGGCGGCTCAACCGATGGCACCGCAGCGACACTGGAGAAGTTAACTGCTCAAAACGACAGGGTTCGAGCGATATTGAACGATACCCGGCATGGAATCGGCGCAGCGTACCAGAAGGGATTTGCGGCGGCCGAGGGCGACATCATTGTTCAGATGGATGCTGATTTCTCGCATCCGCCAGAGCATATCATGGACTTAGTTGCGTCCGTTCGCGATGGAAACGACATCGCAGTCGGGTCACGGTACGTTGATGGAGGGGACCGACAAGACCCGCTTCACCGCCGCATCTTTCCATACCTCGGTAGCTACCTGTATCGTGTGCTATTGCAATCGCCCGTGAAGGATGTTACAAGCGGTTTCAAAGCCTATTCACGTGAGGCGGCAAACACAATCGTTAATGCTTCACTGCCCGACAGGTTTCATTTCCAAGCAGCGTCATTATTCACCGTCCTCAACGCCGGCAATACGGCGACAGAAGTTCCCATCACGTTTCGGCGCCGACGGGCAGGCTCCCCAAAATACACTACACGCGACCTGATAGATAACCTTTGGTTGCTGGGCCGACTTGCGATCGAAAAGAACCAGAAGATATTGAAGTTCGGAACTGTCGGCGGACTCGGGGTATTTGTCAACATGGGAATCCTCTACGCACTGACAGATATCATGGGAGTTTTCTATCTGTTTTCAGCGACAGCAGCTGCTGAGAGCGCGATGCTGTTCAACTTTGCATTTCACGACAGATGGACCTTTCCTGATACCGGTGATGAAGGGATGCGAAACCTGCTGCAACGGTTATATCAGTACCATGTGGTATCAGCGGCTGGCGGTGCTGTCAATTTAGCCGTTCTCTGGGCTCTAACCGATATTTTCGCGGTTTACTACCTGATCTCAAATCTTGTGGCGATCGGCGCAGCATTCTTCATCAACTATGGCGCCAACATTCGGTGGACGTGGGATAGCACGTGACATAAAATATTCCGTAGCATGACCAATGGGTATGTGGACCGAAACATACCGGCCGGAGACGCTCGACGGGTTCAAGGGAAGCAGCAGCGAGATACAGGAGGTGCGGCAGTGGGTAAAGGACTGGAATCAGGGCGACTCCGCCCTGTTACTGCACGGCCCGCCGGGCTCCGGGAAGACCGCATTGGTACACGCACTTGCGAACGAGCTCGGGATGGAGCTGTTCGAGACGAACGCGAGCGATGCACGGACGAAGACCGCGGTGCAGGAGAAGCTGGAGCAGGCGGTGAAACAGCGGTCTTTTACAGGGAAGCAGAAGCTGGTGCTGGTGGACGAGGTGGATGGGATGGGACGCAGCGACCGGGGCGGCCGGAAGATCATCACAGGCCTGGTGGACGAGACACGGTTCCCGATGGTGCTGACCGCGAACGACCCGTACGCGTCGGGCATGCAGACACTGCGGAACAAGTGCAAGACGGTCGAGCTCGGCAACGTCCACACGAACTCGATCGCGGCGCGGCTGCGGGAAATCTGTGAGGAAGAGGATATCGAGTACGACGACGCTGCGGTGAAGGCGATCGCGCAGCGTGCCGACGGGGACATGCGGTCCGCTATCAACGACCTGGAAAGCCTCGCCACCGACACATTGACGGAGGGGGATGTGAAGGAGCTGGGGTACCGGGAGACAGAGCGTGACATCTTCGAGGCATTGAAGATCGTGTTCAAGACGACGACCGCGGCGACCGCGTCCGACGCGACCGACGGGGTCGACGAGGACTACGGAACGTTCGTCGCCTGGATCCGTGAGAACGTACCGAAGGAGTACACGAAGCCCGGCGACCTGGCCCGGGCATATACGAACCTTGCGGCCGCGGACCTGTTCCGGGGGCGGATGGAGCAGCGGCAGGACTGGTCCCTGTTGAAGTACGTGTACAATCTTGCGACGGTCGGCGTGGCGCTGTCCAAGGAGGAGAAGTACTCCGGGTGGACGAAGTACAGCTACCCGTCCAGCATCCGCCGCATGGGGCAGACCCGTGCAGCACGGAACCGCCGGGACAGTATCGGGCGGAAAATGGGAGAGGAGCTGCACCTGTCGGCGGCGACCGCGACGGACTTCATCCCGTTCCTCCAGTTCCTGTTCCAGGACGAGGAGCTGCGGGAGACGCTGGTCCGGGACCTGGGGCTGGAGGAGAAGGAGATAGAGTACATCGATGAATTCTAGCGGGGTCAGTCCCCGCTAGCATACTGTTTCGCGGAGCGATATCTGCGGCGACACGAGCTCCAGCTGGTTGCAGCCCTCGCGAAGGACGAGGCGGAGGTCGGCGCCGATAGCCCTGTCCAGCCGCTGGACGTTCTCCTCCATCTTGCGCATGATCTCGTCGATGGAGCGGGCGGCACCGACCGACGCGGTCGGCCGGTCGTCGAGGGCTGTCGTCTGGATAGACGTCCCATCGTAGCCAGGGTCGCGGGCTGCCGGGTTGTTGTAGTAGATGTGGACCGGTTTCTCCTCCTTCGGGATCAGGTCGGCTGCCATGTCGAGGCCGATCCCGTTCCGTGCGATACCCTCTATCTTCTCGACCGGGAGCGTCCGGTTGTACACGCGGAAATCGTCGATGACCATGTCGGCAGCAGGGTAGTTCGGGGATTCGCCGAGGTGGAGGCTGCCGTCGTTGTCCGAGTCGCTGTCCATCGTCACGCCGGAGCGGCTGCCGTCGAGGTCGCCGTCCAGGTAGAACCGGAGCTCGTTGTTGTCCGGGTCGTAGACGCCGGCGATGTGGTACCACCGGCCGACGTCCAGTTCTGTACCGGTCGCGGAGATTCCCTGGTTCCCGGGGTCGACACGGAAGTGGATGGTGTTGGCGTTCGGCCGCAGCCACATCGCATAGTTCCTGCCGCCGTTTGACGTGCCGTCGCCCTTGACGAACAGCTGCCGCCGGTCGCCGTCAGGTGTGCCGCGGGGCTGCAGCCAGAAGGCGACGGTGAACCCGTCACCGGTGAAGTCGAGTGCGTTCGCGTCCGGGACCTCCACACTGTCATCGCTGTCGGTCGCGAGACCGTTGTCGAACTTGCCGCTCACCCACTGCGGGTCGCCGGTCAGGGAGCCGTGGTGGCCGTGGCCAGTCGTATCGTAGGCGGTGTCGCCGCTGCTGTTGTCCAGTCTGTACCGTGCCACACCGTCGATCGCTGCGGTGTAGGTGTCGATCTCGCAGGCAGTGGTGTTGAGCCAGGGCCGTTCCTCGCCGTCCGCTATGATGCGGATATCATCACAGTCGTCCTGGACAAGTCCCGGCTTCGCGTCCAGCGTGACGCTGACGGACTCGTTGTCGAGGAACTGGCCGCTGCGCTCCTCGAGGACCGCCGTCTTCCGCATGCTCCACGAGATATTCCACCACTCCGAACGGATCTCACTGGCGGCGTTCGACACGTACCCGGTTGCGTGGCGTTCCAGCACCGTGTTGTAGTCGACGGTCTGTGACGAGGCGATGAGGGTTGTGGTCGACAGTAGCGCGCCGGCGATAAGGACGGCGGTGATGATGAAGAACTGGCCGCGACGGATCACTGGAACCACCACACGGTTTCCAGCGTGTAGCCGAACGTGTTTTTGCGTCCCGCGGAACTGAGCCGCGTGTACCCTATCGACGTGTCGCCGAGAGTCCGTGGAGCGGTGAACGCCTGCTGTTCCTGCGTCTCCCGCGCCATCAATGCTGTCAGCAGTGCTGCATCGTCGTGGCCGAGCGCCGGCCGCCGGACGAGCGCCGCCGCCCCGCCGCGGCCGAACATGTCCCGCGACACCGGGATCTCGCCGACCAGCCGCTGTCCGATCCGGGTGAGCTTGATCTCGGTTCCGTCAAGGCTGAGCGACACCTCGTAGGGTTCGCCCGAAATATTGATGCGGTATCCTTCCTGGTACGGACCTTCGTGGGAGGATTCGGACAGGGAGTCGTCGTCGACGTCGCCGTCGTCGTTCAGGTCCATGTACAGGAACTCGTAGTACCCGTCGCAGGGCTGTTCTGGTTCGAAGTTGACCATGATAAACGTGTACGAGGTGCCGTCGACGGTGATGTCGCCGAGCCGGTACGGGTTGTCGTCAGGGTCGCACGGCGTGTTCACCGGTCCGTCGCTGTACTGCCCCGGCAGGTCAGAGCGTTCTTCGAACTGGTTGTCGTAATCAGCAGTCCGGTCGTACTGGGTGATGTTGTAGGTGCGGTGCGCCATCCGTGTCAGATGGTATTCGGCGTCGACCCGTTCCGTGTTGAACGTGTCGAACGTCTGCTGCCCGACGGGTTCGAGCACCAGCGGCCGCAGGGTGTCGATACGGTAGGTGTTCCCGGTGATGGTCGCACGGGAGCCTGTGGAATGGTTGACCTGGAAGGCGGAGGTGCTGAATGATACCTGGTCATCCCACCGCCGCGCCGTGATGTCCTGGCCTCGGAGTGTGAAGGATGCGGTGTCGAACCCGCCGCTGCCGGTGAAGTCTGTGATACGGATGCCGCCGTCAAGGTAGTACTGGGCCGGACGGTACGACTCGTTGCGCGGGCCATGAAGACTGAACAGGACGTTCCGGTTGTCGCTTCCGTCGACCTGATATTCCTGGATATAGTCGAACCCGAGTTCACCGAGATAGTTCGCATCGATGGCGGCCCTGTCCACGCTCGAGTGGATAAGCAACATCCGGCCCCGCCTGAGGAAGTTCTCGATATGGCGGCTGTGCTCCGCTATCCCGCCGGCATCCAGGTTCTCTATCCAGAGCGTGTCGAACCGGGTGAGGCGTTCGTCGAACGGGTTGACCGCGTCGAAGCTGATGTTGACCGTGCGGCGGCCGATCTCCATCTCCGATATCTTCGACGATAACCCGGCAGCAGTGGAGGCGTTGTACACCGGGACCGTTGTATTGAACGGACCGAACTCGTATATCTCGGTGAACGTGCATCCGGTATCGGTGCCGTCACATGTGAACCGTTCGCTGAAGTTGTACGGGCCTTCGCCGGGCCCGCTGAAGTCGCCATCATCGTCCAGGTCGACGCTGACGGTGCTGAAACCGGTGATACCGTTCTTGACGGTGTCGGCGAGGGCGATATCAAGATTGTTGAACCCGTCGCCGGTAACCGTTCCGGTGCGGAACCCGCTGCTGTCGACGGAGGCAGGAACCCCTGGCGGCTGTGTTTCCTGCGCAGCGGTTTCTGCACGGACGGTGGAGGAGTTGGGCGCCAGGACGCCGACATCGATGAACTGTTTGGGCAGGCCTGATACCTGTATCGAGTATGAGGCAGAGCTGCTGAGCGTGTTCACGAACGCGTTGAAGCTTTCCGGGTCGTTCTGCAGCACGACCCTGTCCATGAACCCGGATCTGTCCAGTGCGGCCAGCATGTCCTCGGACTCTTTTGATATCCGGGCGGTCTCCCAGTCCGTGGTACTGGGGACGGAGACGATGGAGTTCAGGTAGACGACAACGATAAGCGCTGCGATAACGCCTTCCAGTGCGTGGACGTAGCCTTTCCGGGAGGCGGTCAGTTCCATACGCGGAACGTCACCTCCACGACGTTGCCGTCCATCACACCGTACCGGTCCACCGAGACGATGTCCGTGGCCGAGCCCTGCGGGACGTTCCCGGCCCTGCCGAGCGACCGGCGGAGGATCAGCAGGTTGCCCCCGCTGATTTCGGTGTTCCCCGCGTCCGCGGTATACGTGTTCTCGCTGACCGGGAGGAACACCGTCTGTGTCAGGTTGTGGACCTCGCTCCCTGTGAAGTCGGCGTCGTCGCTGACCCGTAACCGGTTGTACCAGCCGAGATGTTTGTTCTTCGTCAGCAGGAAGTACCGGTTGCTGTCGTCAAGCACTTTCGCACCGTAGTGGACCTCACCGTCAACGAACCCCGGATAGGCGGGTTCGGTGATAAAGTCCGGGGACGCTCCCTGCTGGAAGGTGTTACTGGTATCGACATCGATAACGGTCTCCGCAGCGATGTTCACCTTCTTCCCTGTCCGTAGCGCTTCCCGCAGCCAGGACTGGTTGAGACTGGTAAGCGCCGACACTTTCTCGCGTGACAGGCCGTCCTCTCCCTGCAGCCCGATGATATCTATCTTCCCGAGATGATTCTGCCAGTCAGTCCCGCCGTCGCTGGTACTGCTCCACCGCCCTTTGTCCTCCATCACGACCTCGCTGATGGACCACGTCGCCAGGGTCAGTTCGTCTGTCTGCTGTGCCTGTGTGAACGCGGGCAGCGCCGTCATAACGTTGGATATAAGGAATACAAGGGATCCGAAGAAGATAAGTGCACCCGCGAGGTAGTCGATGCTGATCTGTCCGGTCATATTACCGTGATCGCGACAAGATAGATGATGAACCCGAGGGTGCCCATGATGACGGAGTGTTTGATCCCTGCGGACACTTTGCTGCGCGTTATCTCGCCGATTACCAGGCCGTTGAACACGCCTTCGACGACCAGCATCAGGAGGAACAGCGACTTGTAGTAGCAGATGCTTGCCGTTGCCTTGCCCATGCCGAAGGCAGGGCACAGCGAACACATCGGCTGGGCGATGGTCGGGTTGGTTGGACTGCAGAAGTTCGGGACACCGCCGAGGAACCCGCCACCGCCACCGCCGAGTTCGAGGATGAAGTTGGACAGGAGCATGTACAGCGCGATGATGATACCGAGGAACAGGAAGTGGATGGCATAGATGATGTACACCTGCTGTTTCAGCACCGCTTCGCGTTCCTTCTCCGCCTCCTTGATGCGAGACGCGTTCGCCGCGATCGCGTCCAGCGTCTCGGCGATATTGCCGCCGGATTCGTAGGACTGGAGGATGATGGCGATGGAACGGCGGATAAGTCCACTGCCGCGGATGCGGGTGGACGTCCTGTCCATGACCTCGGGGAACGGGATACCCCAGGAGAGCTGGTGCGCGGCACGCTGCACCTCGGGATCGAGCTTCCCGTAGTTGGTCTTTGCCGCGTGCTGGAATGCCTGCGGCATCGACATCCCGCCCTTGATCGCCTCGGACACGTTCCGCAGGAACAGCGGGAAATCCTCCTCCATCCCCCGGTACTTCTTTTCACGGAAATAGCTGTACAGGCCGTACGGGAGGAACGATGTGATGAGGCCGGCAACGAACAGTGAGCCGCCGACGGTGCGGATACCACGGACGTACAGAATCACTGCGACGATAAGGATGAACCCGCCGACACCGAATGAAAGCAGCTCTATCTTCTGCTTAAAGGACAGGTCGTCGATGTAGGACCGGAGGTCTATATGCAGGTCCATTATTCCAGCGGTGACACCCCTTTGACGATGACGATAAACATGACGGCGGACAGCGGCAGCAGTATGATAACGGTGAATATCTGTATCGACACGATCAGGGAGGAGTTGCCGCCCAGCGTGCTCATGATGGTGGAGATAGTGATGAGGAACACAGAGCCGACGATGACAAGGGTGATGTACATCTCCACGAGGAGGGAGAGTGTGTCGGTGAACTCGTCCAGACTCCGGCGGTAGTCAGTCATGAAGGCCTCGGATTTCTCGTGGAGATAGGCGCGGAGATCGCCGCCGGTGGTGATGATGGAGTTGATACCCCACAGGAGCTCCTTGAACTTGTCTGACGGGGTTCGCTGGGCGGCGGACCGCAGCGCCTCCGTCGTACCGGCGCCGAACGTGTATATGTCACGGGATATATGCGATGCCTCCTCGGATACCTCGCCGTACTCGTCGAAATCTCCGAGGAGGTCGAAGATAGCTGCCGGCGGCGTCCCTGTCCCGGCGATGGTGGCGAGGTACATGGTGGCGAACGGGAGGTTGTTGTCAAGGTTCGACCGGCGCTCCCCTACCATCAGGGACGGGTACAGGTAGAACCCCATGAATACCGCTACCGCCAGGAACACGCCGACGAACAGGCCCATGATAAGGCCGGACAGGACTCCGACCAGCGTCCCGGTCATCAGCCCGAGGAACATGCTGATAAGCGGGGTCGTGGCGGCGAACACGATTGCGCCGCTGAACAGGGCCACGCTGAGGTATTCGTTCAGTGTCAGGCCCATGTCCGCAAGCACGAGGTCGTTTCCCAGGTCCGACAGCAACGGCTGCAACCTGTCCGCAAAATCGCCTGCCAGCCGCTGTGACGTCCGGATGTATGATTGACGGGCGTCCATCCTGGTCAGTCCTCCGTTCCGATCCTGTCGAGAACTGTTTCAGGGTCGCGGTAGTAGTCGCCGGCGATCCTTCCCACCTTTTCGTAGTGGTCGATCCCCTGCTCGGCCATCCACTCCACGATCTCCTGCCGCCGGACAACCTCGTTCTGCAGCTTCCGAGCCGGCACCCCCCGGTTCTCTGCGATATCGACGAGCAGCGAGCTGTCGGAGATGTTGTTGAACCGGTCGGCGGCGGCATCCCACTCGAACAGCTTGTTCACCACCGGCTTCTCTGCGTTCGGATCGAAGTCCTCCAGCTCATAGACGGCGTCGATCCGCCGCACGTACGTCCCCTGCCGCCGGATCCGCTTGATGAACACGATGATGTCCAGGTTCTCGATCAGTGACGGCGGGAGGTCGATCGGTTTCGTGGTCAACCGGTCCATCACCTTGTCAAGCGAGGAGGCGTGGACAGTCGACATGCCAGGGTGGCCGGTGGCGATCTGCTGGAAGAGGATGTACGCCTCTTCACCACGGACCTCGCCGACGATGATGTAGTCCGGCCGCTGCCGCAGCGACTCCTCGAGAAGGTCGTCAAGCGTCACCGCGCCGCCCTCGGCCTCCTGGAACCCGAACCCGCTGCGCGCAACTTCCGGCACCCAGTTCGGGTGTGGCAGCCGCAGCTCCGGTGTGTCCTCGATGGACACGATCTTGAGGTCGGGCGGGATGAACAGTGACAGCGCATTCAGCAACGTGGTCTTACCGGACGCGGTCGGCCCTGCGATAAGGATGGACCGGCCGTTCTCGATGGCAAGCCACAGATAGGCGAGGATCTGGGCGTTGACTGTCCCGAAGTCCATGATGTCGATCGGTGTCAACGGTTCCTCGGTGAACCGGCGGATGGTGAAGTTGGAGCCTCTGCGTGCGATATCGGTGGCGAGCGTGGCCTGGACACGTGACCCGTCCGGCAGCGACCCGTCGACAAGCGGCTCGGCCATCGACACGCTGCGGCCGCACCGCTGCGCCAGTTTCCGGACAAACGCGTCCAGGTTATCGCCGTCCTCGAACACGATATTGGTCTCGACAGAGGAGATATCCGGGTTCCTGTGGTAGACGTACACCGGGATGTCAACCCCGTCGCAGGAGATATCTTCGATGTACTTGTCGTTCATCAACGGCTCGATCTTGCCGAGCCCGATGAAGTTCCGGTACGCGTAGTACTGGATGATGCCACGGGTCTCGCTGTCGAGGTTGAACTGGCGGCTCTCCAGGACCTCATCGATCTTCTGCCGGAGGTAGTCCCGCGCCTCACCGCGTTTCATCTCCCCGAAGTCGACATCAACCTTCTCCTTCAGCCGGTCCTCGATAGACCGCAGTATCTCGGCGTTCCGGTCCGAGAGGCCGGGTTCGTTCAGCTTGTAGATTATCTTTTCTTTCTCGTCGTCGTAGTAGATATGCGCCCACGCGTAGACGTCCTCCCCCTCGTCAGGTTCCGACGGGATGAGCGGGTAGCGGATGTCGATTGCTTCTTCCTCGACGTCCTCTGTTTCTTCTTCGGATTCTTCCTCCCACGGGTACTGTGCTTCTCCCCCTTCCTCGAACGGTTCGGGGGAAAGACCGACCCGTTCATGTTCCTCCTGCTCTTCTGCCTGCTGTAACTGGTCGCCGGCGACGATGGTCACACCGGGCCGTTCGACCGCCTGCATATCCTCCGCAACCTGCCTCCCCCTCTCCTCGTCCGTCTCCTCACTCCCGCCACCGCCGGACTGCTGCGGCATTGAGACACTTCCTGTTCCGCCACCACCTCCGCCACGACCACCGCCGCGGCTGCTACCACCAGTGCCGGCGCCCTCACCGCCTTCACCCTCTCCTGCAGCGGCTCCACCGGTCCCACCGATCTGGACGTTCGCCCCGCCGCTGCCACGCCGCCGGGATGACGACTCGTCGCTCGCCTTCTGCAACCGCTTGATAAGTTTGTCCATACTGATTGTCATCATTCTGCACCTCGAAGCTCCAGCTCGCCGTTCTGGAAGGTGATGGTGACCGCGCCCGGCCCGCTCTCGGCGACCCCGCTGACCGACAGTGTGGAGCCCAGGCCGTACATGGATGCGACCGCCTGGTCGCCGGCGACCTGGACCTGGACCCCGCCGTCGCCCATCCGGACCGCGTACTGTTCGGAAGCGATCTCCTCGGGCACCGGCACCTGGACACGGCCCTCGGCGCCGGACTCGACCAGTTCGATGCCGCTGGACGCTACGTATTCGGCGACGAGGTCGGACTGGACATCCTTCATATCTGTTTCCACCTGTTCTGTCAGGCTGTTGAACGCGAACAGGAACCCGAGGGTGATGGAAATCCCCAGGGTGAACAGGACCACCTGTTCTATTATCGTGTATTGGCCGCGTCGCACCATCCCACCTATGAAATCCGTATCAGCACTGACTGGCGTCGCAGCGTGCCGCCATCGATACCGGCACCGGTCTCTGTCTCCTGCTGTCCGCTCCGGAGTACGACGGTGTGCTGACCGTTCGACGCCTGGAGGTTGCCGTCCTGCACAAGGTTTATCTGGAAGGTCTGTCCTGTTCCCGTCTCCAGCATCCGCCGCGGGATTATCCTGTACCGGGTGAGGAATCCGTCAGAAACCCGTTTCGCTTTCCCGACAAGCAGGACAGGTTCATCAACACCGCGGATGCCGTACCCGTCCATCGGCTGGCCGGTTGACCGGTTCACCCCCTGCATATCGTTCTCGTTCAGCGGCAGCCACATCCGGGTTGAAACATATGCACCGGTCGTCAACGCCCTGTAGGTGATGATATCCTCGTCTGCATCGATGGTGAGGGAGCCGTCGGCAAGGTTGACCGTGATAGACCGCGACCCGCCTGACGAGGCGACGGAGCTGATAGCCCGTGACAGTTCCTTCATATCGGACAGGGACTGCTCCGCGTTGTTCACGTCCTGGTTCTTCTGGAGGATGGGAAGCCCCCAGACGTAGGCGGCGGAGACACCGGCGATCAGGATGCCGCCGAGAAGCACCGCAGTAAGTACCTGGGTCTGGCCTGTTCTGCCAAAATCCATACGAAACAGGTTCTCTTGACTGGAATAAAAAGGTTACCTATCCGGATTCGGCGAGGCAGCCGCCGGCGGCGAGCGTATAGTCTGTGTCGACGAAGTAGATCTCGATCTTGTAGAAGCTTCCGGCGTCCAGGAAGTCGGACCCGCTGTCCACATTCGCCATGTCCAGTGTGACGCTGCCGAACCCGCCGGGCTCCCCGAACCCTTCACCGGTCCAGTCCTCCCCGGTGAACGTGGCGTTGAGGTGGCCGCCGGAGCCACGTATGAACACGTCCACATCGCCCAGTTCGATGTCTGTCGAGCCTGAATTGCTGAGCGCTATCTGCACCGTTTCATCTTTGGCACTGCAGTCCAGGTCCCGGACCGATAGCTCGGTCTGTATCTGGCCGGCGGCACGTTCCTGGAACTGGGTCTGCATGTTGGAGAACCAGCTGTAGGCCGCACCAGCTGCCGCGACGGTCATCATCAGAAGCAGTACGATAGCGACAACAGGTGTAACGCCCTTCCGAGACATCATCGTATATACCGGCGGGTCCTCGCTCAGCTTCCGCCGTCACGCTGGCCGCTGCGGTCCTGACGGCGGCGGGCCTGCCGGCGCTGCGTTTCACCGCCCTGCTGGCTGCCGCCGGAACGCCGGGTCTCGGACGGCTTCTCGAATACCTCGTCCTTCTGCGATGCGTATAACCGCTTCATCCGTTCGTCCAGCTGGTCGACACCCTCGCTCAGGCTGCTGAGCCCTTCCAGCATCCGCTGGTTGGTCTCGTTCAGCTGGTCCATCCGTTCTGCAATCGGGTCGACCAGGCTCTCCCCGATCTCGTGGGACACGTCCTCCTCGAGCGAGGCCTCGCTCGCCTCCTCCAGCAGCTCCATGAAATCGTTCATATTGTCGACAACGCTGTCCATCTTATGGGTAAGCTCCTCAACGGAGTTCTTCAGGTCGTTCGTGGACTCGACCATGCTGTTGACCATCTGCTGGTTCTGCTGCATCATGTCCATCATATCGCGGACAAGCGACTCGCTCTGGGACAGCTCCGACTGTTCTTCCATCTCGTCCAGCCGCCGCTCCAGGCGGCGGATCGGCCCCATCGGGACGACCTCGTACTCGTCGTCGGCACCGGCCAGTTCAACCTCGTCGTCAGCCATCTTAGACCCTCGTGCCATGCATTTTCCGGGGACGGTATAAATACCTTAGGGCAAAGCTGTGGAGAAACCGAAGAAAAGAAGAGAAAATGAGGGGGGAAGCTGCGGTCACAGCCTCCCAAACGATGGACTGCCCGCCGCAGTCACATCATTCCTCCCATGCCCCCCATTCCGCCCATGCCGCCAGGGGCTCCGCCGCCGCCCGGCATCTCGGGCTCGCCGCCGCCGGAGTCGCCGGAGGCGGAGATGACGTCGTCGATCCGGAGGATGAGCTCCGCAGCTTCCGAGGCGGACTGGATGGCCTGCGTCTTGATCTGGCTCGGCTCCAGCACGTCCTGCCGGAACAGGTCCTCGGACTCGCCCGAGGACACGTCGATGCCGGCCCACTGCTCGCCGGACTCGTGCTTCGACCGGAGGTCCACGAGGACGTCGATCGGGTCGAGACCGGCGTTCTCGGCCAGCGTCCGCGGCACGGTCTCCAGCGCCTCCGCGAAGGCAGTGATGGCGAGCTGTTCCCGACCGCCCACGCTTTCCGCGTGGTCCTTGAGCTGCCGGGCGAGTTCGACCTCGGTCGCGCCACCGCCGCCGACCACTGTACCGGTCCGGAGGGCGGAGGCGACGCCGCCGATGGCGTCCTCCATCGCCCGTTCGACCTCGTCCACGACGTGCTCGGTGCCGCCGCGGAGCAGGAGGGAGACGCTCTT